>VBJE01000149.1 GCA_005879675.1 Chloroflexota bacterium | reverse complement strand
CGGGGTGATTCACGGCAACCTCGGGGAGTCCCTCATCAACCGCGACGTCCAGATCACGCCGTTGCTGATCCGGGAGACCTCGGTCAGCGCGACGGTTGGGTTTTTCGCCCTGATCGTGACGGTTGGCCTCGGCCTCATGCTCGGCGTCATCGCGGCCTTGCGGCAGAACACATGGGTCGACTACGCGGCGTCGAGCGCGGCCGTGGTCGGATACAGCGTGCCCAGCTTCGTGATCGCCATCTTCGCGCTCCTGGTTTTCGGGCATTACTTCTATGACTGGACGCAGGGCACCGTGTACTACAACGTGGGTTGGGGCGACTGGACCCAGATACCCGTCCCGGCCATCGCCCTCGGCCTGCCCTACGCCAGCTACGTCGCGCGGCTGACCCGCGCAAGCATGCTCGAGACCATCCGAACCGACTACGTCCGCACGGCCTGGGCCAAGGGGCTGAAGGCTCGGGTCGTGGTCACAAGGCATGCGCTGCGCAACGCGCTCATCCCGGTCGTGACCATCCTCGGCCCGCTCATCACCGGCATCATCACCGGCTCGGTCGTGATCGAGAACATCTTCGGCATCCCAGGCCTGGGCAAGGAGTTCGTGACCAGCATCCTGGCCCGCGACTACAACATCGTGATCGGCGTCTTCACCTTCTATGCCGCCCTTGTCGGCCTCGCCAACCTGACGGTGGACGTGATCTACCCGGCGCTCGACCCACGGATCCGATACTGATGGCGCAAGCAGCTCCCGTCATCCAGCCCGACCTCGAGCTCACTTACGAGGTCCCCGAGCAGGTAACCCTCCTCACCGACGCGTGGCGGCGCATACGCCGCAACCGGTTGGCCCTGGTCGGAGGGGTCATCATCGTGCTGCTCTTCGTCGTCGCCCTGATCTCGATCGTCTGGACGCCCTACCCGACCTGGCTGCAGGCGGTCGGTCCGACCTACCAGCCGCCGAGCGCAGCGCATCCGCTTGGCCTCGACCAGGCCGGCCGCGACATCCTCAGCCGGATCATGGGCGGAGCTCTCATCACCATCCAGGTCGGCATCGGCAGCGCGATCATCCTGTGCCTCATCGGGATCCCGCTGGGCCTGCTCGCCGGCTTCTACCGCGGAAAGGTGGACACCATCATCTCGTTCTTCATCAACATCTGGTACGGCATCCCCGACCTGCTGGTCGCCCTGATCCTGGTGTTTGTGCTCTCAGACGCCCTGCACCTCATCCCCAGGGGCGTGCTGGTGATCGTCATCGCCTTCTCGCTGACGCGCTGGATGGACGTGGCGCGTCTTGTACGCGGCCAGGCGCTGGCGCTGCGCGAGCGCGAGTTCGTCGAGGCCGCGCGCATGTCGGGCGCGCGGGACGCCGCGCTGCTGTTTCGGCACATCTTTCCGAACGCGCTGGGCCCGATCATCGTCCAGGCCACGTTCGCGATCCCGGCCGCGGTGCTCTTCGAAGCGTTCCTGAGCTTCCTCGGCCTCGGCCTGCCGCCACCCACCCCGTCCTGGGGCGCCATGGCGAGCGACGGCTACCACGGCATGGACTTCGCGCCGCACATCGTGCTCGCCCCGACCATCGCGCTGTCGATCACGCTCATGGCCTTCAACTGGCTGGGCGACGGCCTGCGCGATGCGTTCGACCCGCGCATGAGGCGCTGACCTCTGGCCTCCCTGCTCCGCGTGCAGGACCTCCGGGTTCAGTTCGACGTGTCCGGTGGCCCGATCACGGCGGTCGACGGCATCAACTTCGAGATCGACCGCGGCGAGATCGTCGGCATCGTCGGCGAGTCGGGATCGGGCAAGACCATGACCGCGCTGTCTCTGCTGCGCCTCATCCCCGAGCCGGGGAAGATCACGAGCGGCCGGATCCTGTACGGCGAAAAGGACGTCGTCGAGATGACAGACGAGGAGATCCGGGAGTTCCGGGGCAACGAGGTCGCGATGATCTTCCAGGACCCGATGACCTCGCTCAACCCTGTGCTGCGGGTCGGCTTCCAGGTCGAGGAGGCGATGGCCGCCCACAGCCGTTTCACGCGCAAGCAGGCACACGACCGCGTGGTCCCGATGCTGCAGCGGGTGCGGATCCCCGCCGCCAAAGACCGCGTCCGCGATTACCCGCACCAGTTCTCGGGCGGCATGCGCCAGCGCGCGATGATCGCGATGGGGGTGTCCAACGAGCCGTCGCTGCTCATCGCGGACGAGCCGACGACCGCGCTCGACGTGACGGTGCAGGCGTCCATCATCGAGCTGCTGCGCGACCTGAGCCGCGAGCTCCGCGCGGCCGTCATCCTGATCACGCACAACATGGCCCTGGTTGCGAGCCTGTGCAATCGGGTGATCGTGATGTACGCCGGGCGCATCGTCGAGCAGGGTCCGACGCGCGCCATCTTCAAGAACCCCCAGCACCCGTATACCTGGTCGCTGCTGCGCTCGATGCCGCGGGTCGACGAGGTCGAGAAGGAGCGCCTGATCTCGATCAAGGGACTGCCGCCGGACCTCGGGCGCATGCCGCCGGGCTGCAAGTTCCACCCGCGCTGCAAGTTCCGCGTCGACCGCTGCTTGACCGAAGAGCCGCCGCTGGGCGAGGTCGGGCCCGGGCAGGATGCCCGCTGCTGGGTGCTGATGAAGAACATCGAGAATCCAGAGGCGGAAGCCCTGAAGTGACCGCGCAGCCCGCGCAACCCTCGATCACACCGACCTCCGACCCAACGCTCAAGACGCCGCTCGTCCGGGTGGAGAACCTGGTCAAGCACTTCCCGGTCGGAGGAGGCCTCTTCGGTCGCGCGGTGGTGCACGCGGTGGACGGCGTCGACCTGGCGATCGCTGCCGGCGAGACCCTGGGCCTGGTCGGCGAGTCGGGCTGCGGCAAGTCCACGCTCGGCCGCGTGATCGTCCGGCTCCAGCCGGCGACCTCAGGACACGTCTACTTCGAGGACATCGACCTGACGAAGGTCCGGGGCGAAAAGCTGCGCCGGACGCGGCAGCGGATCCAGATGATCTTCCAGGACCCGTACGCGTCGCTCAACCCGCGCATGACCGTGGGCGACATCGTCTCCGAGCCGCTGCGCAACTTCGGCGTGGCAAAGGGGCGGAAGGCCGAGCAGAAGGTGCAGGAGGTCATGCGCGTGGTCGGCCTCAACCCCAACTTCGTCAACCGCTACCCGCACGAGTTCTCGGGCGGCCAGCGCCAGCGCATCGGCATCGCGCGTGCGCTGGTCCTGAACCCGACGTTCATCGTGGCCGACGAACCGGTTTCGGCGCTGGACGTCTCGATCCAGGCGCAGATCGTCAACCTGATGGAAGACCTGCAGTCGAGATTCAACCTGACCTTTCTCTTCATCGCCCACGACCTGTCGGTGGTGCGGCACATCAGCGACCGGGTGGCGGTCATGTACCTGGGCAAGATCGTCGAGATCGGGCCGAGCGACTCGATCCGCGACAAGCCGCTGCACCCCTACACGAAGGTGCTGGAGAGCTCGGTGCCGGTGCCGGACCCGGACCTGGAGGCAGCACGCAAGCCGATCCTGCTCAAGGGCGAGATCCCGTCACCGGTCAACCCGCCGCAGGCGTGCCGCTTCCACACGAGGTGCCCGATCGCGCAGCCGATCTGCAGCGAGGTCGAGCCGCCGCTGGAGATGAAAGAGACAGGCCGGTTCGCGGCCTGCCACTTCGCGGGGCAGCTCTAAAAGCCCAGGCCCCGCCCTCAGCTTTCCGCGACGCGGAACGCCGACCGTCGGACGGAATCCTCGATCTCCGCCTCGGGACCGTAGGAGTGCTTCAGCATCTGACGCATTCGGTCCTTGGCGACGGCCAGGCGAGAGGCGACCGTTCGCTCGGGAATCCCGAGCGCTTGGGCGATGGCGCGGTTGGTGTAGCCGTGGTAGTGCCGGAGCACGATCACGGCGGCCTGCTTGGGCGGCAGCTTGGCGAGCGCCGCGGCCAGGTCGCTGCTTTCCGCGAGGACCTGGGGATCGGGCGCGAGGCCCGGGCGGCCGATGCGTCGAATCACCTCGCCCACCTCGCGCAGGCGCATCTTCCGCTTGTAGGAGACCGCCGCGTTGACCGCGATGCGATGCACCCACGCCTCGGCGGGAGCGATTGGCTGCCAGGCGGGCCATTTCTTGTAAGCGCGCTCGAAAGCGTCCTGAACGCAGTCCTCGGCTGCCGCTCGATCGCCCAGCATCGCCGTGAGCGTGCCGAGGATCTTGCCGTAGGAGGCGTTGTACAACCGCTCGAAGTCGGCTTCGTTTCCAGCCTGGTATGTGCTTGCGAACGCGCCTGCGTGGTCCGTCCGTGAACTGACTTCGGCCATGTGGCTCTTTGATTCCCCCCTGGTGGTGGCGCTCCCGGACGGGGCGCCTCTCCTCGGTCTAACCCTGGCTTCTGGGGTGCCCTGGCGTCGCCGTACCGTTGCGAGGAGTTTTGGACCTCAATTGCAGTAGGCGCTCGAACAGGATCGACCCAGGGGTGGCTAGTGCGAGATGAGCTGGATCTGGTTCCACCAGTAGTCGAACATGTTGTTGGACCCTGCGCCCAGCACGTACGGCTTGAAGAGGAAAGCGTCGACCGTGTAGAAGAGCGGGACGTAAGCGACATCGTCGATGAGCTGCCTGTTGAGCGTCTTGTAATCGGGGATCGACGTGGGCAGCGGCTCGGCGTCGGCCTTGGCCACCAACTGGTCGTATGCCCTTGTGTCGTAACCGCTCGTGCAGCTCGTGTCCGGACAGCCGGCGACCCGTCCCCACAGGTTGTCGAACCAGTCCTGCGGATGGTTGTAGTCCGCCGACCACCCGTCGCGCGATAGGACGTAGTTGCCGGCGAGCCGCTCGGCGATGAACCGCGTGCGCGGCGCGGTCTGCAGCCTGACGGTGACGCCCAGGTTCGCCAGCCACTGCGCCTGGAGGAATTTCGCCACCGGGTCGTTGAAAGGGTTCTCGGGGTCGTACACGTAGACAAGGCCCTTGCTCTTGGCGCCGGTCGGGTCGGCGGCCAGCAGGAGGGTGCGCGCCTTCACCGGGTCGAACACGGCCAGCGGGTCCGACGCGTCGCCCAGGTAGCCGAGCAAGCCCTTGGGTATGACGCCTCCGGTCGCCGGCACGCACGTCACGTTCCCGCACACCTCGGTCACGAGCTTGGCCCTGTCGATCGAGATCGAAAACGCGAGCCGGAGGTCGCGCGCCGCCTTCCCCTGGTCGAGCGTGAACGGGCCCGCGGCGGGGCGCTTCGCGTCCGCGACCAGGTTGAAGCTCACCCAGTAGCTCTTGTTCTTCACGGCCAGCAGGAGCTGGCCCTTCTGCGCGGCCGGGATGCCCGCGACCGCACCGGCCGGAACGGTGTAGCCGCCATAGCCGAGCAGCTCGAAGCCGCCCTGCTGATACTTCATCAACGCCGCCTGCCCATCCGCGACCACGTCGACGTGGACGGTCTTGAGAGTGGGCTTCGGCCTTCCCCACCAGTCGGCCACAGCGGCGAAGTCGTACGACTTGTCCTGGGTGTGCGCGGCAACCTTGAACGCGCCCGTGCCGACGAGCGTCGCGGGCTTTTTCCACCAGCTGTCGAAATCGGACTTGACGGCCTGTTGGTCGACGACCATGCCTGCGACGGAGGGTTGCGCGATCGCGGACGAGAACCATCCCGCGGCGCCCGAAAGCTTGACCACGACTGTGTGGTCGTCGAGCGCGCTCAAGCCCGACAGCGTCACGGCGGGGTCTTCCTTTTCGAGCAGCGCTTCCAGCGCCGCGCCCGCGGCCTGGTTGGCGGACACCCTGTCGTAGCCGCTGATCGCAGACAGGTTGGTCGCGAACGGACCCTGCATCGCGGCGGCCCTGTTCCACGAATAGAGGACATCCTTGGCGGTCACCCGGTCGGCGTTGGAGAACTTCACGTCCTCGCGGAGCTTGAACGTGTAGGTGAGGCCGTCAGACGAGATCGAGGGCATCGCGGCGGCGATGTCGGGCACGACGTTGAGGTTGGCGTCGAACTTCAGGAGGCCGTCGAACAGGTTCTGGCCGATTGCGGCCTCGGTCGCGTTGTCGATCATCGCCGGGTCGAGCGTGCTGAGGTCTTGCTGGATGGGAAAGCGCAGCGTCTGATCGCCGGCGAGGGCCGTCGGCGATGAACCGACAGGACCGCCGTTCGAGCATGCGACCAGGACTGTGCATCCGAGCGCCCCGAACAGTCGCGCCGCCCCTGTGGGTAGCATCTTCGGTTGAGAAGGTTCGCGGCGCCACGCGCTTCACGGCCGACCTCGAGCTCGCGGGGCTGCTGCACGTGCGCCTCGTGCTGGCGCACGCCGCCAGTGCGCGGATTCGCAGCGTCGACGCCGCCGCGGCGCGGGCGGTACCTGGCGTGGTCGACGTGATCACGGGCCCGGACCTGCCCAAGCTGGACAACGCGGGGCCTGACATGCCGCTTGCCATCGACCGCGTGTTCTTCACGGGCCAGCCGGTTGCCGCCGTCGTGGCGGAGACCGAGGCCGCCGCGATCGATGCGGCCGCGCTCGTGGAGGTGGACCTCGATGAGGCCGCACCTGTGATCGACCCCGTGGCCGCGATGAGCGATGGATCGCCGCTCGTGCTCGACCAGGAAGAGAGCGCCAACGCGGAGGACGCCTCGATCCACGGGGCATCAGCCAGCGCCGACGAGGCTCCCGCGGACCGGCCGCGGAACGTCACCGGTGTGGCGCACCTGACCCGCGGGGACGCGGCCGCGGCGCTGAAGGAGGCGGACGTGGTGGTCAGCGCCACCTACAGCATCGGCGGCGCCCACCACTCGTTCATGGAGCCGCACGTCTCCGTGGCGCGCGCCGAGCCCGAAGGCGGGCTGACCATCTGGGCGCCGACCCAGGGGCCGTTCGTCGTTCGCGACGCGGTCACGAGCGCGACCGGACTCCCCCCGCACAAGGTTCGCGTCGTGCCGATGCCGGTGGGCGGTGGCTTCGGCGGCAAGGTGGTGTTCCTGGAGCCACTGCTGGCGCTGGTCGCGCTCCGGGTCCGCCGGCCGGTGCGCCTGGCGCTCGACAGGACGGAGGAGTTCGTCTTCGGACATCCCGCCCCCGCCGCGCGCTTCGACATCGAGCTGGGCGCCAGGCGGGACGGCACCCTCGTCGCCCTGCGCGCCCGTTACACGTATGACAACGGCGCATCCGCCGGCTGGCACGCAGGCCTCACCGCAAATTTCCTTGGTGGCACTTACCGGATCCCGAACCTGGAGCTCCAGGGCTTCGAGGTCGCCACCAACAAGACGCCCGTCGACGCGTACCGCGCGCCCGGGGCGACCCAGGCCTATTTCGCGCTCGAGGTCGCGATGGACGAGCTGGCCGCGAAGCTCGACATCGACCCGATCGACCTCCGGCTCAGGAACGTATCGCGCGAGGGCGATCCCGCCGCCGACGGATCGCGTTGGCCGCGGATCGCGTCGATCGAGGTGCTGGAGGAGGCACGGAGAACCCCCGTCTACGTCGCGCCCCTGGGACCGGGCGAGGCTGTCGGCGTCGCCCTCGGCGCGTGGGGCGGTGCCCGCACGCCGTCGGCGGCGGGCTGCCGCGTCGACCCCGACGGCACGGTCGCGGTGACGGTCGGCTCGCCGGACATCAGCGGCACGACGACCGGCCTGGCGCTCATCGCGGCCGAGGCGTTCGGCGTGGCCCCCGACAAGGTGCGCGTCGAAGTCGCCGACACCTCCACGGCTCCGTTCAGCGCCACCTCCAGCGGCAGCCAGGTGACGTACAGCGTCGGCGGCGCCGTGATCGAGGCCGCCAGGGAGGCGCGCCGCCAGCTCCTCGAGATCGCCACCGAAGAGCTCGAGGCCGCACCCGAGGACCTCGACATCGTCGACGGCAAGGTCGCCGTCAAGGGGGCGCCGAACCGCAGCGTCGAGATCACCCGGCTGGTCGAGCTCAGCACCGCGTTCATGGGCCGCTACCGGCCGATCCAGGCCACGGGGCGCTCCGTCGTGCAGGCGGCGTCGCCCATGTTCACCGTCCACGTCGCGCGTGTGAGGCTCGACCGCGAGACCGGAAGCTACCAGCTGACCGGCTACGCGGCGATCCAGGACGTGGGCAGGGCGATCAACCCGCCGGAGGTCGAAGGCCAGATCCACGGAGGCGCAGTCCAGTCGCTGGGCAGGGCGCTGGGCGAGGGGCTCGTGTACGACGCGGATGGCCAGCTGAGGACCGCGACGTTCCTGGATTACGAGCTGCCCGCGGCCGACCAGATCCCGAACATCGACGTGACCCTGGTCGAGGTCCCTTCACCGGTCGGGCCGCTCGGAGCGAAGGGTGTGGGCGAGCCGCCCGCCATCCCCGGGACCGCCGCCCTCGCCAACGCGGTCTCGCGCGCGGCCGGCGTTCGCGTCCGCGACGTGCCCATCGACCGCTCCCTGCTGGTGTCCGAAGACGGACGGTAGGAACGGCGCGACTTCGCTGCGCGGCTATGTCGCGCGGACGCTGCCTGCCCACAACCCGATCCTGGTCAGCAACCGCGGACCGCACGAGCCGCGAGGGGACGGGACGTTCCGCCGCGGCGCCGGAGGTGTGATCACCGGCCTGCTCACGCTCGCCGAGGCCACCGGCGCGGCATGGGTCGCCTGCGCGCGCAACGAGCCGGAGCGCCAGCTGGCCGCCAGGCATCCCGACGGCCTCACCGTCCCGCTCGCCCATTCGCGAGGTCGCCTCCACTACGCGACCCCGAGCCGTGAGCAGTACGAGATGTACTACTCGGTCATCGCCAACCCGGTGCTGTGGTTCCTCCAGCACTACCTCTGGGATCTCGGCAACGAGCCGGTCATCGACGAGCGCATCCACCAGGCATGGACGAACGGCTATGTCGAGGTCAACCGGCAGATGTGCGCCAAGGTCGTCGAGCTCGCTCGAGCTGGGTCAGGCCCTCCGCTCGTGCTCGTCCACGACTACCAGCTCTACCTCGTTCCCCGAATGCTGCGGAAGGAGATGCCGGACGCCGTCATCCAGTTCTTCCTCCACGTGCCGTGGGCGACGCCGCAGTACTGGAAAGTCCTGCCGCAAGGGATGCGGGACGCGATCCTCGAGGGCCTGCTCGGCTGCGACATCGTCGGCTTTCAGTCGAGCCTGGACGTCAGGAACTTCCTCCTCACATGCGAGGAGAACCTCGGCCTGCAGGTCGACGAGCACGAGCGCGCCGTGATCGCGGGAGGCCGCATCGTGTATGCGCGCCACTACCCCATCTCGGTCGACGTGCCGGCGACGACACGTCTCGCCGCCTCCCGCGGCGTCCAGCGCCAGGAGGAGGAGCTCGCCACGTGGCGGCCCGAGCGCCTCATCGCGCGCATCGACCGCACCGACCCCTCCAAGAACATCGTGCGCGGGTTCATCGCGTACGAGAAGCTGCTGCGCTATCACCCGGAGCTGCGGGGTCGGGTCCAGTTCTGGGCGTTCCTGCAACCGTCGCGCCAGGACGTGGCGGCGTACAGCCGCTACCTCCGCCAGATCAGGCAGGCGGCGGGACGCATCAACAGCGAGTTCGGCGGCGACGACTGGCAGCCGATCCGGCTCGAGATCGCAGACAGCGAACGTAAGGCGATGGCGGCGATGAAGAACTTCGACGTGCTGCTGGTGAACCCTGTCTACGACGGGCTCAACCTGGTCGTGAAGGAGGGCGCGCTCGTCAACCACAAGGACGGGGTCATCGTGCTGTCGGAGAACGCCGGCGCGCACGAAGAGCTTCGCGGCCACGTGCTGTCGATCAACCCCTTCGACGTCGAGGCCACCGCCGAGGCGATGCACGTCGCGCTCACGATGCCGGCCGAAGAGCGGCGGCGCATGATCGAGGGCGCGCGCAACGTCGTGCGCACCAACGACATCGCCAGGTGGATCAGCAACCAGGTCCAGGACCTGCGCGACCTGACGCGCGCGCCGGCGCTCAGCCCGAGTTAGCCCGAGCCCACTCCACGATCTCGCGCAGGACAGCGGTTGCGCCCTCCGGCCCGGGCACGACGAGGTCGCATCGCTCGAAAAGGTCGTGAGGCGCCTCCGCCGACCAGACGCCCACCGCCATGTGCGGGATGTCGAGGGCGCTCACGTACTCGAAGAGCGAGCGGTCGTTCTCGTCGTCGCCGAAGCACACTATCCCGCCGGGATCTTCTCCAGGCACGAGGGCGGCGAGCGCGCTGCCCTTGCCCGCCTTCGGCGCGTGCACCTCGACGACCTTGCGGCCGAGCAACGCGGTGAGTCGCGCGCCGTCGAGGAGCGGCCGCAGCAGCGCGAGCATCTGCTCGCCGGTCATGTCGGTGTTGCGGAAGTGGACGGCGGTGCTCGCCGGCTTGGCCTCGAGCCACGCGCCGGGGATGCGCTGCAGCAATCGCTCCGCGTCGGCGTTGAACCGGTCGAGCGCCTCCCTCTGCGCGTGTCGCGGAAGCGCGATGCCGCTGTCGCCGATCAGGCGCACACCGGAGATGGGAACCAGCGATTCGAGCTGCGTCCCGGGCCGGCTGCTCAAGACGATGACATCCGCCAGGAGGGTCACGGCCTCCTGCAGCGCCTCCAGGGCTTCCGCTCTCGCCCGCGCGGCCGATGGGTCAGGAACGATCTCGGCCAGGGTGCCGTCGAAATCGGTGACGAGGACCAGCTCGCCGGGCGGCACCCGAGAGGCCGGCGAACTGAGCCAGACATGCGTGATCTCGTCGGTTTCTTGAATCATTCCCCTGAATACAAACGCGGCCGGTGCCTTTCGACCACCGACTTGAAGTGCGGTTGCGTATCCAGGCTACCAAAGGTACGTCCCCAACCGTCTTCCAGCCTCGATGTGCAAAAGATCTCGCCCACGATCGGATCTCCGTATCGCAACAGCAACGAGGCCTCGAGCACGACGGCCATCTTCTCCACGACACGCCTCGCGCGCGACTCCAGGTCGCCTTCTTTCAGGTCCCGCTTCAGGTCCGCGACCGCGCGGTCGAGGCGCGCATCGCGCGGCGCGGACTCGACCTCGCCGAAGTATGCCTCGACGGATTCAGGCTCGCGCTCGATCGCGCGCAGCACATCGAGCGCGTTGACGTTGCCAGATCCCTCCCAGATCGAGTTGAGCGGCGCCTCCCGGTACAGGCGCGGAAGGATCGACTCCTCGACGTAGCCGTTGCCGCCGAGGCACTCGAGAGCCTCCGACACGAGCGCAATCGCGCGCTTGCACGTCCAGAACTTCGCGACCGCCAGGCCGATGCGCCGAAAGTGGGCTTCGGCGGGATCGGACTCGCGGTCGAACGCGCCGGCGAGGCGCATCATCAGGATCACCGTCGCCTCGGCCTCGACCGCAAGGTCGGCGAGCACGTTGAGCATCAG
>VBJE01000148.1 GCA_005879675.1 Chloroflexota bacterium | reverse complement strand
CGGCTCGATCCGGATCGTCGACTGGGAGTACGCGGGGATGGGCGACCGGTTCTTCGACCTCGCGAATTTCTCGATCAACCATGAATTCGGGGTCGAGGACGACCGTCGGTTCCTCCACGCATATTTCGGTTCGGTGCGCGAAGAGGACGTGGCATCCGTGCGCCTGATGCGCTTCATGTCCGATTTTCGAGAGGCGATGTGGGGTGTGCTGCAGAGTGGGATCTCCGATCTCGACTTCGACTTCATGGGCTACGCGAGCAAGCACTTCGCCCGCCTGGAGGGGACGGCGTCAGACCCCGAGTTCGATCGGTACCTGAGCCATCCCTTCGCGCACGGTTCCTAGTTGCTCGGGCAGGGCTTCACTTGGGGTGTAGTTCGCGAACATGCCCGTCAGGGAGCCGATCGCCGGATTGGCTGGGCCTATGGATCGGATCAAAACAATTGATCCCCCCTATCGCCGAAATCGGCCTACCTTTTCGTTACTACATTGACGATGGGCGAGGGAGAGGCTGTTCTGTACGGCTCGGACGAGTGCGATGAGTCGCGCGCGATGGCCGATCTGCTGCGCGAGCTGGGTGTGGATTTCCGTTTTCGCGTCGTCAACCGCGACTCGGTGGCGATGCGGGAATGGGAGCAGCTCGACGGGGAGCGCGTGCCGATGCTGAGGATGGGTAACCACTCCATCGTGCGCGGCTTCGACCGCATCAAGATCCAGCAACTGTTCGGCTGGGTCGGCTGCTAGTCCCCTCTCCCGTGAGGCGAGAGGGTTACGGCTGGGTCGACTGCTAGTTCCCTCTCCCGCAGGGGAGAGGGTTAGGGAGAGGGGTCGGAGGGAAATCTCTGGACCTGCGCCGGCGGGATCATGCCCAGGGCGTCTGCAATCAGGTGGGCCACCTCGTCAGTTGACTGAAGCACTTCGCTGTTCCAGAACCTGATCACGCGATAGCCGATTCGCTCGATGTACTCCGTTCGCTTCGCGTCGACTACCTGACGCGCGTCGTCGTGAGTGTCGCCATCGACTTCGATGACGAGGCGGGCGGAGAGGCATATGAAATCGGCGATGTACTGACCCAGTGCATGCTGCCGGCGAAACTTGAAGCCACCCAGCCGCTTGGCCCTGAGGATTGACCACAGCCGCTTCTCGGCGTCATTTGCGTTTTGCCGGAGCTCACGGGCGCGTGCGGTGTAGAGCGGGTCTCGTCGCATGGGTTCGATGATCCGAAACAGGAGGCGACTCTGGCAACGGTCTTTACACGCATAAGCCCCTCTCCCCAGCCCTCTCCCCGATGGGGAGAGGGAGTTTCGAATTCACGCCCCTCTCCCCAGCCCTCTCCCCGAGGGGGAGAGGGGGTATCAGCTGCGGACGCGTGAGCCTTTCGGGTCGTACAGCGGTTCTTCTGCGACCTTGCCGCTGATCCACGCGCCGAAGATGTCGACCTCCACCGACGTGCCCGCGGTGCAGCTCGACGGGATGTAGGCGTACGCGATCGACTGACCGACCGTGTAGCCGTAGCCTCCACTGGTGACGCGGCCCACCACGTTGCCTTCGAGTCGTACCGGCTCGGACCCGAGCACCACCGAGCGCGGATCGTCGAGGACCAGGCAGGCGAGCCTGGTGTCCGCGGGCGATTCCCTCTTCCTCATCAGAGCCCCCCGGCCGATGAACTCGCCTTTGTCGAGCTTGACGCAGAAGCCCAAACCCGCCTGGTACGGATCCACGTCGGGCGTGATGTCGGAGCCCCACACGCGATATCCCTTCTCGAGGCGCAGGGAATCTACCGCCCGGTAGCCGCCAGGGGTGAGCCCTCGTTCGTGTCCGGCTTCGCGGACCGTGTCCCACAACCGCAGGCCGAACTCGCTCGGGCAGTACAGCTCCCAGCCGAGCTCGCCGACGTACGTCACCCGGAGCGCCAGGCACGGCACCGAGCCGACAGCCATCTCGTGCGCGGTCATGAACGGAAACGCCGCGTTGCCGACGTCGGCGGTGGTCGTCTTCTGCAGGATGGAGCGGGCATCCGGACCCCAGAGCCCGACGCACGCGTAGGCGGAGGTGACGTCCTCGACCTCGACCGTGCCGTCTGAAGGCGCGTGGTCGCGGATCCACGAGAAGTCGTGCATTCCGAACGCCGTGCCGGTGATCACCCGGAAGCGGTTGTCGCCCAGGCGCGTGACGGTGAAGTCGCATTCGATCCCGCCGTCCTCGTTGAGCATCTGCGTGTAGGTAAGGGCCCCGACGGCGCGGGCAACCCGATTGTCGGTGAGGCTTTCGAGAAAGTCGGCGGCACCGCGGCCCCGGACCTCGACCTTCGCGAATGATGTGAAGTCGAAGATCGCCGCCGAGCCGCGGCATGCCTGGTGCTCGACCCCGATCGCGGGCGACCACAGCCTTCCCGCCCAGCCGTGCGGGCGCAGCGACTGGTCGCCGTGCGTGCCGTTGGGCTCGAACCAGTTCACCCGCTCCCACCCGGACTTCTCGCCGAAGGCCGCGCCGAGGTCCTTGAGGCGGGAGTACACGGGCGAGACGCGCAGCGGACGGCCGGCCGTGCGCTCATGCCCTGGGTACTTGACGTCGTAGTAGGTCGAGTAGACCTCGTAGGTGCGGGCCAGGGTGTAGTCGCGGCTCGAGTACGCGCGCCCGAAGCGGCGGGAGTCCATCTCCCAGACGTCGAGGCTCGGCCGCCCGGCCGTGATCCACTCCGCCACCAGGCGGCCCATCCCGCCCGCGCCGGCCAGGCCGTGGGCGCAGAAGCCCGCCGCCACCCAGAACCCGCGCACCTCGCTCGGCCCGAGGATGAACTCGTTATCCGGCGTGAAAGCCTCGGGCCCGTTGACGAGGCGCACCACCTCCGCCTCCTTCAATGAGGGCGTCCGGACGATGGCGTTGTTCATGAGCGGCTCGAACCTTTCCCAGTCCGGCTCCAGCAGCCGTCCGTTGAAGTCGTTCGGGATGCCGTCGAGACCCCAAGGCTTGGGGTTGCGCTCGTAGCCGCCCATCACCAGGCCACCCGACTCCGGGCGGTAGTAGACGAGCAGCGAGGGGTCGCGCATCGTCGGCATGTCGAGCGGAAGGCCGGACGGACGCGTGATGAGGTATTCGTGCGCGAACGGGATGAGCGGCACGCTGACGCCCGCCATGCGTCCGATCTCGGGCGCGAACATCCCGCCCGCATCGACGACCAGCTCCGTCGCGATGTCGCCCTTGTCCGTGACGACCCTGTGGACCCCGCCGTCTTTGACCTCGATCGCGGTGACACGGGTGTCCTCGCACACCTCGACGCCGCGCCGGCGCGCGCCTTCGATGAGGGCGAACGTGAGCTGGCTCGGGTCGATGTAGCCGTCGGTGGGGAGGAACGCTGCGCCGAGCACGCCCTCAGCGGTCATGGGAGGGAACATCCGCTGCGCGTCCTCGGCGGAGACGAGCTCGAGCGGCAGTCCGAACGTCTTCGCCCAGGCGGCCTGGCGGGTGAGCTCCTCCATGCGCTCATGGCTCGAGGCCAGGCGAAGGGAACCGACCTCGTGCCAGCCCGTCTCCAGCCCGACCTCTTCCTTCAGCGAGCGGTAGAGGTCGACCGAGTTCATCATCATCCGGGTCAGGCTCAGCGAGCCGCGGAGCTGGCCGACCAGGCCCGCGGAGTGAAAGGTCGAGCCGCTCGTGAGCCGGGCGCGTTCGACGAGCACCAGGTCGGTCCAGCCGAGACGCGCGAGCCAGTAAAGGATGGACGCGCCCCCGACACCGCCGCCGATGACGACGGCTCGGGCGTGACTCCTCAAAGCCGCTGGGGCCCTTCGGGCCGCCTCCCCATGAACGGGGAGGCGCCTTGCCTCGTCAAAGGGTGTTTACGCCGGCGCTTCTGCCGCCGCGGTCGCGGTCGCCGGCGCTCGGCGCTGGGCGAAGAACCAGTAGACGAAACCCACGATCACGATCACGGCGAGCGTGGCCTCGAACAGCGGAATCTGACTTATGGGCCCGAGGTTGGGAAGGTTTGGCAGGCTGCTCACCGGCGGGTTCTGGTTGCCCACGGCGAGGTTGCGCGGCCAGAGGAAGTTGATCTCCATCGCGACGCCATAGATGAGGCCGAGGATGTTGACCCAAAGTCCCCACTGGCCGAGCCTGAACGGCGCGGCGTCTCGCGGCCAGCCCCTCAGCCTGGCGATCAGGATCGCGATGTTGCCGAGGATGTAGGAGAGGTAGATCATGCCGGTCGCGCCAATCGCGATCAGGCCCGCGCCGGTGTAGTAGAGCAGCGGCAGGCCCGCGAGCACGCCGATCACGATGCACGTCCCCACGGGTGTGTGCAGCGCTGGGTGGACTTTGTTGAACTGACGGCCGAAGGGCAGCTTGCCGTCGCGCGCCATGCCGAAGGCGAGCCGGATGGTCGAGGTCTGGATCGCGAGGCAGCAGACGTAGATGGCCGCGAACACGACAAAGAGGTAGAGATTGGCGGCCCAGCCCGGGAAGTTCGACTCGATGATCGTCACCAGCGGGAAGGGGTACTTGCCGGCGGCGGTGTCGGCGACGAACTGCTTCATGTCGCCCGGGATCGCGATGATGACCGCGAACAGGAAGATCGCCCCGATGACGGCCGCACCGACGACGGCCGCGATGACCGCCCGAGGCGCCTCACGCCTGGGGTTCTTCGTCTCTTCGGCGAGTGTGCTTGCTGTGTCGAAGCCGTAGATCACGAACAGCGACATGAACATCGCCGCGAGGAAGGTTCCTGCCTGGGTGCCGAATCCGGACCCGAGGTAGCTGAAGTCGGTGAAGACCGCGGGCGATTGATGGTGATAGAAGAGGATCAGGATCAGGGCGAAGACGACCATGCCCAGGATCTCGAACACCACGCCGGTGTTGTTCACGAGCGCCACGATGCGCACGCCGAAGATGCTCAAGAGGGTCGTGCTCAAGAGGACGAGCGCCGCGACGTTGCGCGACGTGTCGGGGTCGCTGCCGAGGTTGATCCCGATACTGAGGTTGTTGATCAGGGGGATGAGGACCAGGGGCACCGTCGCCACGACGGCCGCGACGGTGAGCACTCCGGCAAACAGATAGATCCAGCCGGTGAACCATGAGTAGGTTCGGCTCGACAGGTACTTGGTCCACTGGTACACCGACCCCGCCACCGGAAAGTGCGAGCTGACCTCGGCGAAGTTGAGCGCGATGATCAGCTGACCGACGACGACGATCGGCCAGCTCCAGTAGAACGCCGGCCCGGCGAGAAAGAGGCCGAGGATGAACAGCGTGAAGATGCCTGTCGACGGCGAGATGTATGAAAAGGCGACGGCAAAGCTGGAGTAGACGCCTAGCGCCCGGCGGAGCTCCTGCTTGTAGCCGAACTTCGCGAGGTCGCGAACGTCAGCGTCTTGTGCGGTTTCCAATGCTTCCCCTCCCCTGGGTGAAACCGACGGCGTGCTCGGTGGGGGAAGCTATCACCCGTTGCCGTTGGCGTCAACGCGCGCGCTGGGCGCAACGAGACTCCGCGCCGCGCTGCCGAGCCAGCCGCCGGCAAGCCCAACCAGGGTCAGGACCACCGGGAGCACCGGCTGATGCCCCAGGCCCATGATCGCGGCCAGGGCGGATGCGGTGGGCCCGAGCGCATATCGGGTCTGAGCCGCGGCAAGCGGGGCCAGCCACGACAACAAGCCGACCGCCGCGCCGGCCGGGACTGCGATCCGGGCGCGCACGACGACGGCGCCCATCGCCACCCCGACGGGGAAGGGCGCCCACCACAGGCCGAGCAGGACGGCGGCCAGGGCAGCGAGAGCCGCGAGCAGGATCGTGATGTACAGCCTCATGGGTGCATCTCCCAGGTCCTGACGCCGGCGGCCGAGGATACCTGGTCGGCGCCGAGCATCGGCTCGAGGTTGCCAGCGAACCACGTGTCGACCCGGTTCGCATACCAGGCGGAGGCGGGATTTTCGCTCTGCCCGCCGGGGTAGATGGCAAAAGCAGCGTGCGCGCCCCAATCGACCACCATTCGCCAGCTGGGACCGTGCGTGGACGGGTAGCCGCCGGCCGCAAGCGGCGTGTTGGCGTCGCCGCCATCGGGCCGCGGGCCGTAATCCAGGCCGCTGATCTCGGCCACGTTCTCGATCACCCGCTGATGGACGCGACCGTATGTCCATGTTCGGGGATCTGATCCCAGGCTTCGTGTCAGGTCGGCGATCAGCTTGTGGAACGACTTGCGCTGCGCGTCGGGCGCGGTGCGCGGGCCTGCGCCCGGAGCGTTGAAAGCCCGGTTCTCAGGGTCTTTCAAGGTCCACGTCTCGAGGTCCTGCGTCAGGCCGCTCCACACGTCGCCCTGGTCGACCTTGACCGCCCGCGATTTCCACCATGGGTCGAAGGTCTCGGTCAGATACCAGCCCCAGAAATACCACCAGACGGTCGCGGCCGCGGAGTCGGTATCCATGCGGAAGTCCCAGTTTCGGAGCAGCTCGACCACCGCGGACTCGGTCGCGTTGAGCTGCTCCTTGGCGAGCGATCGAAGCAACACAGGCACGATCTCCGCGGCCAGAAAGTCGCGCGTGTCGGTCTGCAGAGCCTGCATGTCGCCCGCGCTCAGCTTGCCGGGCCGGCTGAGGGCGCGGTGGATCTCGTTGGCGCGATAACCCTCGTCGAAGAAGTTCGTCGTCGTGCCGATGTAGTACGGGTAGTCC
>VBJE01000147.1 GCA_005879675.1 Chloroflexota bacterium | reverse complement strand
CGCGCTCGCGACGTCCTACCTCCTGGTGCCGTTCCAGGCATATGCCGCGCTGAAGGGACTCTTCGAGAAAGAGGAAGGGCCCTGGTACCGCACGCCGAAGACAGGGCGGGTCACCGACCCGATCCAGCACCTTCGCCGGCTCAGGTGGCTTCGCCGCTGGCTCGGCCGGACCCTGGACTCGCCGCGAAGCCGCCCGACCGTCCATGCCGCGACACGCGTCCCCCGGCCGCGGGTGGACCGTCGGGGTTGGGTCGTGGTCGCCGCGATGCTCGGCGT
>VBJE01000146.1 GCA_005879675.1 Chloroflexota bacterium | reverse complement strand
TTCGGGGTTGACCACGGCCTCGTTCTCGCCCAGCGGCAATGTGACCGTGCCCGCAGCATCGTTCTTCTGCTTCACCGTGTCCATCACGTCGGTCGGCGCGGTGAACCTGACGCTCAACTCGGACGCATCGTCCACGCCAACCAACCTGGCCAGCACTCAGACGATCTTCATCCCCGAGCTCGCGCTCCCGCTGGCCGGCCTGGCGCTGCTCCTTCCCGCGGTCACCCGCCGCTGGCGGACGCGGCGGTCGTGATGAGTCGCGAACGTTCACCGCAGATCCTCGTCCTGGCGGCGTGCTGCCTGATCCTGCTGGCGCTGCCTTTCATCACCAGCTACAACGACCTGCTGACCGCGGCCGGGATGCGTCTGGGCGTGGCTGGGCCTCTGCAGTCGGTGAGCCCGGTGGAGGCGCGCATGGTCGTCGCGCTGCTGGGACTGGTCGGGGTGCACGCGGCGGCGGCGGGAAACCAGCTCGTCGTCTGGGGTCCGGACGGTCCGGCCAACCTGTTCATCTCGTGGAACTGCATCGGGTGGCAGAGCCTCGTGCTGCTCGCGCTGAGCCTGGTCGCGGGGCTGCGAGGCGGAAGTCGCGAGGCCGCCGCCCAGGTGATCGTGATCGGCGTGCTCGGGACCGTGCTGGTCAACGTGCTCCGCGTGGCGATCGTGTGCGTGCTGGCGGCGACAGTCGGACGCTGGCCCGCCGTGGTCTTCCACGACTACGCCGGCACATTGATGACGATCGCCTGGCTCTTCGCCTTCTGGGCCGGCGCGCAGCGCTGGCTGCTAGCTGACCGACTCGGCCCAGGCGATGAGCTCGCGTAGCCCGCGGTCGAAGTCGATCCTGGGTTCCCATCCGAGGTCGCGCTTCGCCTTGCCGATGTCGCTGACGTAGAAGGCCTGGTCGCCCTCGCGCCAATCGGCGAACTTGAAATGCGGTTTCTTGCCGGTCAGCTCGCCCACCTGGTCGATGACCTCCAGGAGGTTGCGCTGGTTCTCGGGGCCGCCGCCCACGTTGTAGATCTCGCCGCGTGTGATCGCGATCTTGTCGATGACGATCGCGTACAGCGCGCTCAGGTCGCGGGCGTCGAGCAGGTCGCGGACCTGCGTGCCGTCGCCGTAGATGGTCAGCCCGCGTTCCTTCAGGATCGAGTGCACGAAGTGGGCGACCCATCCCTGGTCTTCGGTGCCGTACTGGTGCGCCCCGTAGATGCAGCTCTGGCGCAGGACGACGGTGTTCATGGCGAAGCACCGCGCGTAGTCCCTCACGTATTGGTCCGCGGCCCCCTTGCTGCACCCGTACGGGCTGTGAAAGTCGATCGGCTGCGTCTCCGTGCAGGCTGAGCTGCTGTGGTCGAGCTTTCCGTACACCTTGTTCGTCGACGAGAAGACAAAAGGCGCGTCGTGGTTGTGGACGCGCACGGCCTCGAGCACGTTGAGCGTGCCACGCGCGTTGACGTCGAAGTCGGTGTTCGGGTCGACGAGCGACGTCGTGACCGCGACCTGGCCCGCGAGGTGGAGGATGGCGTCCTGGTCGCGCACGTGCTCGGCGAGGGCGTCGGCGTTTCTCACGTCCTCCTTGACGAACGACGTGCGGTTCGGGTACCGCGTGATCAGCCACTTGAGGTTGCGCTCGGTGCCCGGCCGGCTGAGGTTGTCGAGGAGGGTGACGTGCCAGCCCTCCTTGATCAGGTGCGCGGCGGCGTTCACGCCGAGGAACCCTGCCCCGCCGGTGATGAGGATGCGTCGTTCGGGCCTGTCCGTCAGCGGCTCTTCCTTATCTGTGACGTACCGCGCGTTCGGATCCATGGTCCCGCATACGTTATCCCGTCGATATGCCCCTGAAGAACGCAATCGCGACGATCCACGACGCGCCGGCGAGGATGAGGGCTTCGCGCCGGGCGTCGTTGCCGCGCGAGTAGGCGTACGCCCCCGGGACGAAGAGGGTCGCGAACGCGCCGTAGACCATGTGCAGCAGGCCCGCCGCGGCGTGGCCGCCCGCAAGCAGAGCCAGGACGCCGAGCAGGCCCTGCACCGGTGTGAGGCCGGCCATGATCACGTACGTCGAGCGGAAGCCGCCGCCCAGTCGCTCGTTGCGGAAGTAGTGGTAGGCGCCCCACAGGCCGAGAACGACCGCGAACACCACGAGGACGCGAGCGCCGTAGGCGTGGAGAAATGTGAGGACGTCGAGCCAGCCGATCTCTCTCAACTACGCCTGGAGACGGGCGATCTGCTCGCGGAAGTAGTCGACCGTCAGGCGCAAGCCCTCCTCGAGCTGGATCTGCGGGCGCCATCCGAGGTGCTCGGCGGCGCGCGTGTTGTCGAGCGCGATCCGGTACACGTCGCCCTTGCGCGGCGGGCCGAACCTCGGCTCGTTCCGGAGCTGACGTGGTACGTGCCGCCGTCGCCCCGCTCGAGGGCGGCCAGGTTCGCGGTCGCGACGTCCCCGACGTGCAGCATGTCGCGCGACTGGTTGCCGTCGCCGTCGATGGTGACCGGCTTGCCCTCGATCATCCTGCTGGCGAATATCGCCACCACGCGCCCTTCCTCCGCGGCGAAGTCCTGCCGGGCGCCGTAGATGTTGGCGTAGCGCAGGGTGGTGAAGGTGACGCCGAATGTCCGCTGGAAGGTGGCAAGGTACTGCTCGAAGGCGAACTTGCCGGTGCCATACGGCGACAGCGGCCGGATCGGATGGTCCTCGTCGGCGGGCACGACGTCCGGCTCGCCGTAGAGCGCGCCTCCGGTGGAGCTGAAGATGACCTTGCGCACGGAGTTGTCGACGGCAGCGCGGAGGACGTTGAGACCGCCGACGACATTGACCTGCGCGTCGTAGCCCGGATCCGCGACCGACCTCGGGACCTCGGACTGCGCGGCGTGATGGTTGACGAGCTCGGGCCTGAAGGCCGCGATGGCGGCCTGCACCTGCGCCAGGTCCCGCACATCGGCGCGGTGCACGCGCGCGGAAGAGTTCACGTTCTCCTCGCGCCCGGTGCTCATGTTGTCGAGCACCGCCACCTCGTGCCCCGCGGTGATGTATGCATCGACGACGTGCGAGCCGATGAATCCCGCGCCGCCAGTCACGAGAATCTTCACCGGTCGTGACTGTACTCGATGTCGAAGTCGTGAAGGCCGTGCGGGCGGGGCCGCCGCCGGCGTTCGTGCGCCGCGCGCTGAACCGGGCGGCGCGGGTTGCGGAGGTCGCCGCGCGCCTGCCCGCGGGAGGAGGCTCGGTCGCGGTGCGGATAACCACGGACGAGGAGCTGGCGAGCCTCAACCGCGCGTTCGCGGGGGAGGAGCACGCGACCGACGTGCTCTCGTTCGCCGGCGAGGGCGAGCACCTGGGCGATATCGCCATCTCATGGCCTGCAGTCGAGCGACAGGCCGCTCGATACGGCCATGACACCGGCACGGAGCTTGCCCTGCTGTCCGTGCACGGCCTTCTTCATCTTCTTGGTTGGGACCACGCCACCGCCCGCGAGCGCAAGGAGATGACGCGGCTTGCGCTCGCGGCGCTCGACCGTTCGGGAATAACCCCCGCGGCCGGCCGCCTTTAAGATCGGTACACGGTCTGCGGCGCTCGCCGCGGGCCTTATTGCGCCTGCATGGAAAAATCTCGAGAGCACCTGATCGTCGGCCTGGGCAACCCCGAGTCGGACTACGCCGACACGAGGCACAACCTCGGTTTCGCGTGCGTGCGCGAGCTGGCTCGGCGCCTCGGCGTGCGCATCGACAAGAAGCGCTGGCAGTCGCTCGTCGGGCGCTCTGAGTCGCGCGGGCTCTGGATGGTGATGCCCCAGACCTACATGAACCTGTCCGGCCAGGCGGTCGCGAAGGCGATGAAGGACACGGGCATCGCCGCGACCGATACCTGGGTCGTCTACGACGAGCTCGACCTGCCGCTTTGCCGGATGCGCATCCGGCTGGGCGGGTCGGGCGCCGGCCACAACGGTGTGCGCTCGATCATCGAGTCTTTGGGGACCGACGAGTTCGTCCGCTTCCGCGTCGGCATCGGCAAGCCGGCTCGCAAGGGCTCGGCGTCGGGACGCCACTACGTGCTGGGGCGTTTCACCAGGGCCGAGGCGGACCGGGTGCCGGCGGTGATCGGCGGCGTGGCAGACGCCCTCGAGCTGGCCCTTGACGCTGGAGTCGAGCGTGCGATGGACCGTTACAACCGCCCGGGCGCCCTGGGCTGCGAGGAGTTGAAGTGACGGCTCTCTGGCACGGCGTCATCGAGGCCGAGGCGAGGCTTGGGACGTGGATCGAGCGCGCCGCCTCCGAGCTGGAGGTCGCGCGCCTGCCCCGGCCGGCGTGGCCGATCGTCGCGGGCGCGGTCGCGCGCGCGGTCGCGGAACGAGGCAGGCAGGTCCTAGTCCTCGTCCCCGGGCCGGAGCGGTTCGCGGACGACCTCCGCCTCTGGCTCGCCGGCAAGCCCGCCACCCACGTCTTCGCCGAGGTGGCGGTCTCCTTCCTCGACCGGCCGCCGGCGTTCGACGAGGCGGTGACGAGACGGCTGGAAGCGCTCGCCGCGCTGAGCGCGGGGGATCCGCTCGTCGTCGTCTCCTCGCGGCGGGCGATGACACGCCAGACCATCTCGCGCCTGGACCTCGTCGACAGCACGGTGGCGCTCCGGGCCGGCGAGGGCCCGGACCCGGTTACCGTCGCGGGCCGCCTGATCGAGCTCGGCTACACGCGCGAGCCGCTGGTCGAGCAGCGCGGGCAGTTCTCCCTGCGCGGGGGGATCCTCGACGTGTTTCCGTCCGCCGCGGACGCGCCGGTGCGCGCCGAGTGGGTGGGGGACGCCATCGAGACGCTGCGCCTGTTCGACCCCGAGAACCAGCGCTCGGTGATGGCCGTCAGCGACGTGGTGATCAGGACGGGGCGCGAGCTGCTGATCGGTCCCGACCGCGGCGCGGAGGCGGTCGAACGGCTGCACAGCTCGGTCTCCCTGGACACGCTGCGCGGAGACGTGCGCAGCGAATGGGACGACGAGCTGACTCGCCTGGGCGCCGGGGCGGCGTTCGCCGGCATCGAGTTCTACGCCGCTTACCTCGACTCATCGCGCCCGTCCCTTCTCGACCACGTGGCCGCCGATGCGGTCGTCCTGGACTTCGAGCCCAGGCGCCAGCTCACGGACGCGCGCACGCTGCTCGACGAGACGGCGATGCTGGCGGCCGCCGAAGCCGGCGGCGGCGAGCTGCCGCGGCAGTTCGTGCTGCCGACCGTGCAGCACCTCGACGACTTCGGCGCCAGGCCGAGGCTCACCGTGACGGCGGGCGAGGGCGCCGCCGAAGCGCTTGACCTCGGCTGGTTTGCGGGCGAGCCACTGGTCGGCCAGCCGCGCGCGCTGGCTGGGTTTGCCGCGCGCGCCGATGCGGCCGCGGTCGTGCTCGCCACCGAGCAGGACGAGCGCGCGAGGGCGCTGCTCGACGAAGCGGGCGTCAAGGCGGCGCTCCGGGAGGTCGAGCTGGACCTCGACCTCGAGGTTCAGCCCGCGCTTGGGCACGCCGCCGTCGACCTGGGCGCCGGGTTCACGCAGCCGGCGCTCGGCCTGTACGTGGCCACCGACGCCGAGCTGTTCGGCCGGGTGCGCCGCCCCTCGCGCGGGGGCCGCGCGCGCACACGGGCCGAGGACCTCACGCGCGAGTTCACGCTGGACTTCGCGCTCGATGAGCTGGTGGTTCACGTCGACCACGGCATCGCGCGCTTCAAGGGCATGCGCCTGATCGAGTCCGAAGGCGCGCACCGCGAATACCTCGAGCTCGAGTACGCCGAAGGCGACCGGCTGTTCGTGCCCGTCGAAAACCTGGACCGCGTGCAGAAGTACCTCGGCGGGGAAGGCGCCCCCAGCCTGCATCGCCTCGGCACATCGGACTGGACGCGCGCGCGAGGGCGCGCGCGCAGGGTCGTGCAGGACGTGGCCGAGGACCTGCTGAAGATCTACTCCATGCGCGAAGCACGCCCGGGCATCGCGTTTGCGCCCGACACCGCATGGCAGCAGGAGCTCGAGTCGACATTTCCTTACGAAGAGACCCCGGACCAGGTCGCGGCGCTGGCCGAGATCAAAGCCGACATGGAGTCGGACAGGCCCATGGACCGCCTGCTCTGCGGCGACGTGGGCTTCGGCAAGACCGAGCTCGCGCTGCGCGCGGCGTTCAAAGCCGCGATGAGCGGCAAGCAGGTCGCGGTGCTGGCGCCGACGACTGTGCTCGCGCAGCAGCACTTCCACGTCTTTCGCGAGCGGCTGAAGAACTTTCCCGTCGTCGTCGAGATGCTCTCGCGGTTTGTGGACGACGAGACGCAGGAGCGAACCGTCGAGGGTCTGAAGAGTGGGCACGTCGACATCGTCGTCGGCACGCATCGGCTCCTCCAGCGCGACGTGCGTTTCAAGCGCCTTGGTCTTCTCGTCGTCGATGAGGAGCACCGCTTCGGCGTGATGCAGAAGGAGCGGCTCAAGAAGCTGCGCACGCAGCTCGACGTGCTCTCGCTGTCGGCGACGCCCATCCCGCGCACGCTGCACATGGCGGTCGGCGGGATCCGCGACATGAGCGTCATCCAGACGCCACCCGAGGAAAGGCAGCCGATCAAGACCTACGTCACGGCCGACGACGACGAGCTGATTCACGAGGCGATCGAGCGGGAGCTGGCTCGGGGCGGCCAGGTCTACTACGTGCACAACCGCGTGCGGACGATCCAGAAGGCCGCCGAGCGGGTGCACCGCCTGGTCCCGGAGGCGCGGGTCGCGGTGGGCCACGGGCAGATGTCGGAAGACGAGCTCGCGACCGTGATGGTCGACTTCGAGTCGGGCAAGTACGACGTGCTCGTGTGCACGACGATCATCGAGTCGGGGCTCGACATCCCGAACGTGAACACGATCATCGTCGAGCGGTCGGACCGCTTCGGGCTCGCCCAGATGTACCAGCTGCGAGGTCGGGTGGGCCGCTCGGGCCGGCGCGCGTACGCCTATTTCCTCTACGACCCGCGCCGATCTCTGACCGAGGGGGCGGACAAGAGGCTGGACGTCATCTCCGGCCTGCACGAGCTGGGCCAGGGTTTCAAGATCGCGCTGCGCGACCTGGAGATCCGAGGCGCGGGCAACCTGCTGGGGACCGAGCAGCACGGCGCGATCGCCGCGGTCGGCTTCGAGATGTACCTGCAGATGCTGCAGAGCGCGGTCTCCAAATTGCGCACCGGCTCGGAGGAGACCGCCGTCGCGGATGTGCTCTCCACGACGGAGATGAACCTCGACCTGCCGCTCGACCACTTCATCCCCCGCTCCTACATCCGCGACGAGAAGCTGCGCCTGACGGCGTACCGGCAGCTGGCCAACGCCGAGGACGAGCAGGAGCTGGACTCGATGCTGCGGTCGCTCAGGGACCGCTACGGCACGGCGCCGGCGCAGCTCGACAACCTCGCGTACTCGCTGCGGGTGAAGCTGCGTGGGCAGCGCATGGGCCTTCGCGGCGTCATCGCCGAAGGTCACGACATCGTCATCCGCGTCGACCCCCAGCGGCTGCTGGACGTCGAAGAGCTGTCGCACAGGATGGCCGGACAGATCTCCGTCGGGCCGAACCGCATCAAGATGCGCAGGAAGGGCGAGGGCTGGCAGGCGAACCTCATGACCCTTCTCGAGGAGATGGCCGAGCTCTACGAGCGCAGCCACGCGCCGGTCGCGTCGTGAAGCAATCAGAATCTGGCGAAATGGACAAGGCCTTCTCGGACGGCGTGGCGGCGATCTTCGAGGTCGTGCACCGCCTGCGTGCGCCGGACGGTTGTCCGTGGGATCGCGAGCAGACGCACGAGTCGCTGCGCCCTTACCTGCTCGAGGAGACCTACGAGCTGCTCGAGGCCATCGACTCTGGCGACGAGGCCAGGATGATGGAAGAGCTCGGCGACGTCCTCCTCCAGGTCGCCATGCATGCCGAGATCGCTGCCGAGGGAGGCCGCTTTGACGCGGCCGGGGTCTCCGAGGCTGTGGCGGCCAAGATGGTCAAGCGCCACCCGCACGTCTTCGGAGACACATCGGTCGCAAACGCCGACGAGGTCCTCCGCAACTGGGAGCACCAGAAGATGCGCGAGTCGCGTGAGGCCGGGAGCGAGGAGTCCGTCGTCGAGCGCGTGCCGGAGACGCTTCCCGCGCTCGCGTGGACGCTCGGCCTGCAGAAACGAGCCGCGCGTGTCGGCTTTGATTTCGCGTCGCCCGGCGCGGCCGCCGAGTCGGTGGGGGAGGAGGCGCGCGAGCTCGCCGAAGCGGGGGACCGCGACCGCGCGTTCGAGGAACTGGGCGACCTGCTCTTCGCGATCGTCTCGCTCGCGCGGACGTTGAAGGTGAACCCGGAGGATGCGCTGAGGGTTGCGGGGCGGAGATTCCGCCGCCGTTTCGCGGCCGCTGAGTCGACGCTGCGACGCGAGGGCAAAACCTTCACCGACCTCGACCAGGACGAAAAGCTCCGTCTCTGGGAGAAGTCCAGGTAACCATTTGCTATAGTCGGCGCCTCCGCCAACCTTCACAGGAACGTCGCAGCATGAGACACACCAGAGCCTTGACCGTTGCGGGCAGCGTGCGCACGAGCACCTTCGGCGTGCGCAACATCGTCATCCTCATCGCCGTCGCCGTGGCCCTGCTGTGGGCCGGGGTGGCGTTCGCGCAGGAGGCGTTCGTCAGCCACCGCCTGAGCCAGCAGGTCACCGAGCTTCGCCGTCAGAACGCGGAGATCGTGGCCCAGAACGCGGGCTACAAGAAGGACGTTCAGGCGCTGCAGTCAGGCACCGCGGACGAGGAGGAGGCGCGGCGAAACGGCTACGCCAAACCCAACGAAAAGCTGTACCTCGTCACGACCGCGTCGCCCTCGCCGTCCCCGCCGGCCCATCGCTAGGGGGCGGGTATACTGGCAGACGCGGAGTGGAGCAGCGGCAGCTCGTCGGGCTCATAACCCGAAGGTCGTCGGTTCGAATCCGACCTCCGCAACCAACCTGATCCCAAGCCATTCGGCCACTCGTGTGTGTCGCAAGGAAATGAACAAGAGAAAGCGGGTAGCGATCGCCAAGCACCGGAAGAAGAAGCGCAAGCTGAAGGCGCGGGCGCACACCGCTCGTTAAGCTGGACCCCGCGAAATCAGAGGCTTCGCCGCGATTTCGCGGGGACCCCTGAGGTCCCGCGCGGTGCCGTAGCTCAGGTGGTAGAGCGCGCGACTCATAATCGCGTTGTCGGTGGTTCGAGTCCACCCGGCACCACCATGGCCCGATGACCCCGCAAGAGATCCTCGCCCCTGTCCCCGACGGCCGGGTCCTGGTCGCGGTCTCGGGCGGGCCGGACTCAACGGCCCTGCTGATCGCCTTGCATGAAGCCGGCCGCGACGTCGTCGCCGCGCACTATGACCACGCGCTCCGCGACGGCTCGGACTCGGTGGCGCGAGACGTCGGTGATCTCTGCGCACGGCTCGGGCTCGTGGTGATCACCGAACGGCGCACGGAGCCACTGCGCAAGGGATCGCTCCAGGCTGCCGCCCGCGAGCTGCGCTATGCGTTCCTCGAGCGCGCGCGACTCGCGGCAGGCGCCGGACTGGTCGCCCTCGCGCACACCGCCGACGACCTCGTCGAGGGCGTCGTCCTCCACATGCTGCGCGGCTGTGGCCTCGCAGGTTTTCGCGGCATGCCCGCGCGGCGCGGCCACTTCGTGCGCCCGATGCTTCACGTCTGGAGAAAGGACGTGAGCGCCTTCCTGGCCGAGCGCGGGATCAGCGCGCACCAGGACCCGTCCAACCTGGACGAGCGGTTCGCGCGCGTCCGCGCGCGTCTTTTCCTTCTCCCGGCGCTCGAGCGCGACCGGCCCGGGATCACCCGCCGCTTCCATGCCGCGGCGCTCGCCGCGGCGCGCCTCCAGGCAGCGGCGGAGGACATCGCCGCGGCGCCCGTTACTCGCGGCCGTATCCAGGGCATGACCGAGCCCGGCGCGACCGAGGTGCTCAAGAGGCTCTACGCCGAGGCGGGCGGCCGGCAGCCTGGCCTGTCCAGGAGCCACCTGCGAGCGATGCTCAGGCTGACACGGCCCGGCCGGGGAGGGAGGGGCGTCGATCTTCCCGGCGGCCTGCGTTTCCGTATCGTGGGTCAGCTCATGCAGGTGGTCCCGTCGCGGCACCGGTCGGAAACACCCCCTCGGCTCGAGGTGATGGCCTGCGCCGGGTGCGACGACAGCGGCGCGGTGCACCTGCGCGAGGGATCGCAGCTGCGGGTCGGCTACCGCCGGCCGGGTCTTCGCCTCCGCCCGCTCGGGGGTAGAGGCACGCGCAAGCTCCAGGACGTCTTCGTCGACGCGCGCGTGCCGCGTGAGGACCGCGACGCCTGGCCGCTGGTCTTCGCCGGCGAGCGCCTTGCGTGGGTGCCGGGCATCACGGTCGACGCGGAGCTTGCGAGCCCGCTCGGCGAGCCGGGCAGGCATGTGGCGCTTACCCCTATGCCGGCTCTACCGGCGCGGAAAGTTGCTAGGCTAGAAACCCCTCGAGCGCCGGGCGCGCGCAGGGCGCAAGAATTAGGAGATCTGAGTTGAGTCGTTTCCCCCGCTCCAGCCTGTTTTATTTCGCATTGGTCGTCGTCCTCGGCCTCATCTTCTGGTTCACCTGGAGCTCGATTCAGAACAGCCAGAACCAGGGGGACTGGGACTTCTCGACCATGATGACGAAGGCCGCTCAGGGCCAGGTGCGGATCGTGGACATCTCCGGCACCGACGGCGCGGTCACCGATATCGACGGCAAGAAGCACAACGTCGTGCTGCCCGACTGCTCGGGCGAGTGCAAGTACATGGACGACCTCCGCACCTACACCGTGCAGGGCGGAAACGGCGCCACGGTCACGGTCAAGTTCGAGAAGAGCCAGACCGGCAGCTACCTGATCAGCGTCCTGCTGCCGAACATCATCCTGGTCATCCTGATCGCCGCCTTCATGTGGTGGGTCCTGCGCCAGACGCAGAGCGGCAACAACCAGGCGATCTCATTCGGGCGCTCGCGCGCGCGCATGATCGCGGGCGACAAGCCTGCGATCACATTCGCGGACGTCGCGGGGGTGGACGAGGCTAAACAGGAGCTGAGCGAGATCGTCGAGTTCCTCAAGTACCCCGAGAAGTTCGTCGCCCTCGGCGCGCGCATCCCCAAGGGCGTGCTGCTGGTCGGGCCTCCCGGAACCGGCAAGACCCTGCTCAGCAAGGCGGTCGCCGGCGAAGCCGGCGTGCCCTTCTTCTCGATCTCCGGCTCGGAGTTCGTGGAGATGTTCGTCGGCGTCGGCGCGAGCCGCGTCCGCGACCTCTTCGACCAGGCGAAGAAGAACTCGCCCTGCATCGTCTTCGTGGACGAAATCGACGCCGTCGGCCGCCAGCGCGGCGCGGGCCTGGGCGGAGGACACGACGAGCGCGAGCAGACCCTCAACCAGCTGCTCGTGGAGATGGACGGCTTCGACACCAACACGCACGTCATCGTCATCGCGGCCACCAACCGGCCCGACGTGCTCGACCCGGCGCTGCTGCGCCCGGGTCGGTTCGACCGCCACGTCACCCTCGACCGCCCGGACATCAAGGGCCGGCGCGAGATCCTCGACGTGCACGCGCGCAACAAGCCGCTCGACTCGACCGTCGACCTCGACGTGCTGGCCCGCCAGACGCCGGGCTTCAGCGGCGCGGACCTCTCGAACCTCATCAACGAGGCCGCGATCCTCGCCGCCCGCGCCAACAAGAAGGTAATCGGCATGGACGAGCTCGAGGAGGCGATCGCCCGCGTGATCGCGGGCCCCGAGCGCAAGAGCAGGCGCATCTCCGAAAAGGAGAAAGAGGTCATCGCCTACCACGAGACTGGGCACGCGCTGGTCATGAAGGCGCTGCCGCACACCGACCCGGTGCACAAGGTTTCGATCATCTCCCGCGGCATGGCGCTCGGCTGGACGCTGAGCCTGCCTGAGGAGGACAAGTACCTCATCTCGCGCGACGAGCTGATGGACCAGATCGCCGGCATCATGGGCGGCCGAGTGGCGGAGGAGATCGTCTACGGCGACATCACCTCCGGCGCCGAGAACGACATCCAGCGGGCGACGCAGATGGCGCGGCGCATGGTCACCCAATGGGGTATGTCGGAGAAGCTCGGCACCGTGACCATGGGCCACAAGGAGGAGCTCGTCTTTCTCGGCCGCGACCTTGGCGAGCAGCGGAACTACTCAGAGGA
>VBJE01000145.1 GCA_005879675.1 Chloroflexota bacterium | reverse complement strand
CGGGTGATGAAACCAGGCGACTTCTTCGGCGAGATCAGCATGGTCGACCGCGGCGTCGGGACGGCCACGGTGACCACCCTGACCGACAGCCGCCTCTTCGTCATGAGCCACGCCCAGTTTCGGGACGCGATCAAGCAGAACGAGTCCCTGATGGTCAAGGTCCTGCGCGCCATGGGCGAGCGGCTGCGCGCGGACCTGGCCAGCCGCAGCTGACCCCTAGCCGTTGAGCGGGATCCAGAACTCCACGCGCGTGCCCACGCCCGGCTCGCTCTCGACCGTGTAGCGCCCGCCCGCCATGAGCGCCCGCTCGCGGAGCGCGAGCAGTCCCAGGTGGCCTGGCAGGTTGCTCCGCTCGGCGACCACGAACCCCTGGCCGTCGTCCTGGATCACGCCGAGGATCCCATCGTCGGCCACCGACAGAGAGATCTTCACGCTGGTCGCCTTCGAATGCCGCTCCACGTTGCCGACCGCCTCGGCCACCTGGCGGAATACGAGCGCCTTCACGTCGAGGCTGAGGTCGTCCGGCAGCTCTACGTCCAGCTCGGCCTTCATGCCGGTGCCGGCCAGCATCGCGACGCGGTCGCGAATCGACTGGGCGAGCCCGTCATGAGCCTCGAGGACAGGCGGACGGACTTCGAAGACCAGCCTGCGCAGAGCGCTCTCGGTTTGATCGAGCAGCTGGCGCAGCCTCTCGTGCGCGGCACCGTCAAGCGCGCTGCCCGGCTCGAGCCGTTCGACCTGGAGCTCCGCCGCCGTCAGCTTTTGCAGCGCATCGTCGTGGAGCTCGCTCACAAAGCGCTTCCGCTCTTTCTCGACCACGGTGGTCATGTTCTTGAGCAGCATCTGCCGCGCGCTGTCGACGCTGTACAGACGGTCCACCGTCTTTTGCAGCTCCTCCTGGGCGTGCCACAGCCGCGTGACGAGTCCCGCCGCGAGCCCGGCCTTCTGCAGGACCCACGTGTCTTCGCGCGAAAAGCCACCCGGCCGCGTCGAGTCGTAGGCGGCGACAAGGCCGAGGCGTTCCTCGCCTGCGCGCCAGGGCACGCTGATCGCGCTCGAGACGCCAAGGATCTCGAGCACGTACGCGTACCTGGGCGGCTCGTCGGCATCGCTCGCCATGAAGGTCATGTCCTCGAAAACCACTCGGCTGGCGAGGTCCTCGCCGCCCGGCGCGCAGCGAGTCGGCTTGAGGCGGGACAGAAACGTGGCGTCGATCCTGAAGCCACCGGGAATCGGGGCAAGCATCTGGTCCGCGCCCAGACGCCAGAACAGAACGCGCTCGGCGCCCACGAGCTCGCCGACGGTGCGGGCCAGCCGACCGTAGAAGTCGGGAAGGTTCCCGCCCAGGGCGGCGTGCGAGGAGACGGAGGTCAGGACCTCGACGGCCTGCTCGTGGGCACGCTCGACGCGCTCGACGCTTCTCGAGTGCTCATCCCAACGACTGGAGGCTGTCATGGCCAGCCCTACGTTGGCGGCGAAGACCTCGAGGGCGAGGCGTTCGATGTGGCCGTACTCCGCCTGGCGCGCGACGGCGATGACGCCGATCGGCTGGCCGTGGGCGTGGAGCTCGGCGCCGATGGCCGCGTCGCGCCCCCGGTCTCTCGGCGGCTCGTTGGAGGGCCCGAACCCTGCCGCCCCCAGCAGGTCGTGGGCGGCGCGGTCGCCGGGCGAGTGCGAGCGGTCGGCGGGGGCCGGAAAGAGCTGGTCGTAGCCCCGGTCGCGGCTGCCCAGCGCGACCACGGAGGCGGTCGAGTCGGTCAGCCGAAGGACGCTGTCCGCGGCGTTGCGGGCGACCTCAGCCGGATCCTCGGCGCGACTCAGCTCCCGCGTTGCCGCACGGAGTCGGTCGAGGACGTCCCGTAAGGCCGCGTCGAACGGGCTCGCGGTTGCCAAATTCGTCCCCCCGGTCCACAACCTAACAAATTCTTACGGCCGCGCCAAACGGCGTCTCCGGCCGGCCTACCCGGAGCGCACAGGCGCGAAACCGAACATTATGATCACCCGAGGTGGCAAGGCGAGGGGGGCTCGAGAGGCCGCGGTCGTGATGGATTCGCGCTCGGCGCTGCTGCGGTGGTTTCCCGACCATGCCGGGCTTACCGGCGCCCGCGCGGTCCGGGTGCCTGTCTTCCCCTTCCGGCTCAAGGCCGGCCAGGAGCCGGGCTTCCACGTCCTCATGATCGAGGACGACCCGTCCATCGCCGAGATGTACCGCGTGCAGCTCGAGCACGACGGCCACCGCGTCACGGTGGCGACCACAGGCGAGCTGGCGGTTTCGACGCTGTCAGGCTCCGCGCCCGACCTCGTGCTCCTGGACCTCCTGCTCCCGGACCGCAGCGGCTTCGAGGTGCTGTCCACGTTGAACGAACGATTTCCCGATCACCCCCCGGTCGTGATCCTGTCGAATTACGGGGAGCCGTCGATGATCGACCGCGGCCGTTCGCTCGGGGCGATCGAGTACCTCGTGAAGTCGAGAGTGACCCCCGCTGAGATCTCGGAGCAGATCCCGACGTGGGTCCGGCAAGGACGGAGGCACGGGCAGGGGGAGTCTTGACCCAGGCCGCGATTGTTGCCCAGGACCTGACCGCGCTTGCCTTCGTCGCCCTCGGGGGAGCGATCGCCTACCGGTGGTACCGGGACCGTGCGCGCACCCAGGGAATGCTCGCGGTGGCGCTCATCACGCTGGCCGTGGTGGCGGTGCTGGGGCGGTTCCAGGACCCGGAGCACCCGGTGCTCGTCCTGTCCGCTGTGTCGATCGCGCTCTTCATGGTCTCGGGCTTCTTCGTCCTCCTGTTCCGACACGAGCTCATACCGCTCAGCCCAAAGGCGCTCACCACCGCCTACGTCCTCCTCGCGGTGGCGATCGTGCTCGGAATCGTCGATGTGGTCTGGTTCCAACACCCGTCGCCGTCGGTCGCGACCGCGTTAGGCATCGCGCTGGTCACGCCATGGGCAATTTTCACCGGCGAGCCCATCCTGCGGCTGTGGCTGGCGAGCAACCGGCTCCCGGCCGTCCAGCGCGCGCGTCTCCGCTTCCTGAGCCTGGGCTTCGCGATCCTCATCGTCCTTCTCTTCGTCGTCGTGATCGCCGGCCCCGCCCTGCGCAGTGCGACGGCGATATTGCTGACCCAGCTTGTCGTGCTGCTCGTGGTGCCGGCGATCTACGTGAGCTTCGCCCCCCCGGCGCTGCTGCGCCGGATCTGGCGCATGGGCGAAGAGAGCCAGGTCCGTGCGGCCATGCAGGACCTTCTGATCTTCAGCCCAAGCCGTGAGGTCCTCGCCCAGCGCGCGGCGTTCTGGGCCGTGAGGCTCGTCGGGGCGACCGCGGGTTTTATCGCCGATCCGAACGGCAAGATCATCGCCACCACCGGCATCGAGAAGGCGCGGGCCGCGGATCTCCTCAGGCACAAGTCGTCGGGACCGAGGGATACGTCCGCCCGAGTGGTGGTGGTGCCACTGCACCTCACCGAGGGCCAGGGCACGCTGGCGATCGTCGGCGGCCCTTTCACGCCCGTCTTCGGCTCCGAGGAGGTCTCGCAGCTCAGGGCGTACGCGAACTCGGTGTCTGCCGGCCTCGAGCGCGCCCGGGTCACCGAGCGCATGGCGGCGATCGAGAACAACAAGACCCAGTTCCTCAACCTGGCGTCCCACGAGCTGCGCGGGCCGGTGACGGTGCTTCGCGGCTACGTGTCGATGCTCGAGACGGGGATTCTCGGCCAGCTCAACGACCGTGGCCGCAAGGCCGCTGAGGTCATGGCAGCCAAGGTGTCGGAGATGAACGAGCTGATCGAAGAGATGATCGAGGCCGCCAGGCTCGAAGAAGGCGGGGTGACGCTGAGGTCGGTAGACGGCGACCTGCGCGACATCACGCGCTCGGCGATCGGCGTTGTCACGCCCCTGCTCGAAGCCAGGCACGAGCTCGTGCTGGACGTGCCCGACCGGCGGGTGCGCGTGAACGTCGATCCCGACCGGACGAAGACGATCATCACCAACCTGCTGAGCAACGCGATCAAGTACTCACCCAACGGAGGAACCATCACGTGCCAGGTCCGATCCCGCGCGGGCACGGCGAAGGTCTCCATCACCGACGAGGGTATCGGCATTCCGCGCGATGGGATGGCGACCTTGTTCACGCGCTTCGGGAGGGTCATCACACCGGAGACCGAGCACCTGAAGGGCACCGG
>VBJE01000144.1 GCA_005879675.1 Chloroflexota bacterium | reverse complement strand
CCCCATGGACGTGCTTCGCACCTTGGTGTCCGCCCAGGGCGCGGCGCCCGCGCTGACCAAGCCCGCCCTCGATGAGGCGGTCGCGCTCACCGCTGTCTTTCCCACCATCGTCGGCGCGGCCTATCGCCGGCGCCAGGGCAAGGACCCGGTGGAGCCCCGCGACGACCTCGGCCACGCAGCCAACGTGCTGTGGGCGCTGGAGGGCAAGGAACCGGACCCACGAATTCAATGCCTCGGCCTTCGCCGCCCGCGTCGTCGCCTCGACCGGCAGCGACCTCACTTCGTGCGTCGTGGGCGCGATCGCGGCGCTGAAGGGCCCTGCGCACGGCGGGGCGACGCTCGCCGCCCGCAACATGCTCGACAAGATCGGCTCGGCCGAGAACGCGGAGAAGTGGCTGACCGACGCGCACGCGAAGCACGAGCGTTTTTCCGGCTTCGGCCACCGCGTCTACCGGACCTACGACCCGCGCGCCAAGATCCTGCGCGAGATGGCCAGGACGGCCGCGCCCGACCTGCACCGGACCGCGGCGCGCACGGAAGAGATCGCGCTCAAGATCCTGCACGACGCCCACCCGGAGCGCCCGAACGCGACCAACGTCGACTTCTGGGCCTCGGTAGTGCTGACGGGAGCGGGAATCCCCAAAGAGCTGTTCACGACGATGTTCGCCACCTCGCGTGTCTCGGGCTGGACCGCGCACGTCCTCGAATCGCTGTCCGACCTGCGCATCATCCGGCCCGCGTCGCGCTGGATCGGTCCTGAGCCAGGACGAAAGCCGCTGCAGCTCGCGAAACGATGAGCACGAGCACCAACAGCGCCTACGTACCGGGTCTCGAAGGCATCATTGGCGCGCAGACGGCGATCTCGATGGTCGATGGCGCCAACGGCCGCCTCGTCTACCAGGGCTACGTGATCGCGGACCTGGCGCAGCAGATGTCGTTCGAGGAGGTCGCCTATCTGCTCTGGAAGGGCCAGCTCCCGACGAAGGCGCAGCTGGATGGACTTGCCCTCGAGCTCGCGGCCTCGCGGACGCTCACCCAGGCCGCGACCATCGCGCTCGACGCGCTGCCGGCTGACACCGACCCGATGGATGTCCTGCGCAGCGTCGTCTCGATCCAGGGGGTCGAGCACCGTCTCTCGCAGCCAACCGTGCCGCTGGCGATCCACGCCGCGGCGTCGTTCCCCACGATCCTCGCCATGTTCTATCGCCGGCAGCTCGGACTGGAGCCGGTCACGCCGCGTCGTGACCTCGGGCACGCCGCGAACTATCTCTACATGATGAACGGCAAGGAGGCCGGCCCCGAGGTCGTCCGCGCCTTAAACACCTACCTCGTCCTCCTCGCCGACCACGGCATGAACGCCTCGACGTTCACCGCCCGGGTCATCGCCTCGACCGAGTCGGATCTCACGTCGTGCCTGGTGGGTGCGATCGGCGCGCTCAAGGGGCCGGCCCACGGCGGCGCGCCATCGGCGGTGATCGAGCAGCTGGAGCGCATCGGCACCGCCGAAAACGCCGAGCCGTGGATGCGGGACGCGCGCAAGCAGAAGATCAAGTTCATGGGCTTCGGCCACCGCGTGTACCGCGTCTACGACCCGCGGGCGAAGATCCTCAAGGAGATGTGCCGGCAGATGAACCCGAGGTTCTACGAGCTCGCCACCAGGGTCGAGGAGGTGGCGCTGAAGATCCTGCACGAGGAGCATCCCGAGCGCCCGCAGTCGGTCAACGTGGAGTTCTACTCGGCCGGCGTGCTGCAGGCCATCGGCCTGCCGAAGGAGTTCTTCACCCCGACGTTCGCCGTCTCCCGGGTCGCGGGCTGGAGCGCACACGTGCTCGAACAGGCGGCCCACAACCGCATAATCCGGCCGCAATCGGAATACATCGGACCGGAGCCGCGGAAGCCAGTGCCGCTCGCCGAGAGGGGATAAACCCGTTTCGTCTTGACCGGTCGGCCTGGCGCAACCTCGGCGCCGCCGGACTCGCCTGGTTCCTCGTCATCGCCATCGCGCTCACCGGCTGGTTCGTCGTCGTGGTGCCCTTGCACGCGGACATCCTCGACAACGACCTGACCCTGGTCTACATCGGCGCCCGCATCGGGCTCGAGCAAGGCTGGAGCCACGTCTACTCCCTGCCGCTGCAGCACGAGCTGTTCACACAGCTGCGGCCGCATGCCGTCTTCAACGACGGCGAGCGCTTCGTTTCGCCGCCGCCGTTCGCGTGGATCCTGGTTCCGTTGAGCGTTTTCGGCGCCGGCGGCGCGACGATCGCGTGGCTTGCAATCTCGCTCGCAGCCCTCGTCCTGGGGTGGTTGCTCGCCGCTCCGGGCGCGGGCTGGACGCGCTCGCTGTGGCTGCTCGGCGCGCTCGCCTGGTACCCGGTGCTCTACGGCCTGAGCCTCGCCCAGCCCGCGCTCGTGATCGTGGCGCTCGCCGCGGTCGCCTGGAGGCTCGCGGAGGCGGGCAAGCCGTACCACGCGGGCGTGGTGCTGGGCCTGTCCGTGGTCAAACCCCAGCTGCTGCTTTTGCTACCGCTCGTGCTCCTGTTCGCGGGGCGCTGGCGAATCGTGGCCGCCTGGGCGGCGACCGTGGCATTGCTCGCCGCCGCGTCGCTGGCCGTCATCGGCGGTCAGGGGCTGAGGGACTACCTTGCGCTCCTCGACGAGGCTCAGCACGTGGCCAACAACCGCTACTTCACGCTCGCATTCGTGCTGGGACCGGGGCCGTTGAGCTACTTGGCGCAGGGCGCCGTCATCGCCGGCGCCGCCGTCGCGGCCTACGCCAACCGGCGGGCGAGCCACGCCCGTATCTTCGCGGTCGGCATCGTCGCGACTGCCCTCGGCGCCACCTACTGGCACCTCCAGGACTTCACCATCCTGATCCTGGCCGCCTGGCTCTTCTGGCGCGATCGACCCCCGCTGTCACGAGCCTGGTTGCTGCTTGCGATCGGGATCGCGGGCGAGTTCGCGTGGCCGCTGACTCCGTTGCCGATCCTGGTCGGAGTGGCGGGATGGGCGGTCCTGCTCGGCGCTCCGCGCATCGCCGAGCCGTCGAACAACCCTGCATGACAGTTCGCGACGTCCGCGTGCCGCGCGCTCGTCTGATCATCGCCGCGGCCGCATTGATCGCGTGCGCGGCGCTGCTGCTCCTCACCCGCACCTACACCTTCTACTTCGACGAGTGGACGTTCATCACGTCCGCGCCCGACTGGACGCTGCGCAGCTACTTCGAGCCGCACAACGAGCACCCGGTGATGCTCCTGAAGGGCGTCTACGCGGTACTGCTCGACACCGTCGGCCTGCGCGCGTACTGGCCCTACATGGCCGGCTTGCTGCTCGCGCACGCCGCCAATGTCGTGCTTTTGTTCGAGCTCGTGCGGCGGCGCGCCGGCGATCTCATCGCCATCGCCGCGGCGCTGATCTTGCTGGTCCTGGGCGCAGGATGGGAAGACCTGCTCTGGGCCTTCCAGCTCGGCTGGCTCGCGTCCATGGCGTTCGGGCTCGGCGCCATGCTTGCGCTGGAGCGGCGACCCGGCGTCGCGGCGCTCCTGCTGACGTTGTCACTTGCCTTCGCCGGCACAGGCATCGTCTTCGCGGTCGCGGCCACGGTCCAGCTCCTGCTCACGCCTGGGCGGCGCCGGGACCTCACATGGTTCGCGCCGCCGTTTCTCGCGCTGCTCGTTTGGTATGCCGCTTTCGGCCGGTTTGGCGGGCATCCCAACCCCCAGCCGACCGCGGCCAACCTGCTCGTCGACCCGCTCTACACCGTCTGGGGCCTCGGCCAGGGGGCGGCCGGCATCGTTGGCGCCAGCGGATGGATCGGCTACCCGCTGCTCGCGGCGGCGGTGGCCGTCCTCGCGTGGCGCTGGCGCCGGCACGGCATCGACCCGTTTGCCGCCGGCATCGGGGCCGGTCTACTCGCGTTCTTTCTCGTCGCCGGCTTGACCCGTGCCCAGCTCGGCTGGCAGCAGTCGGGCGCGTCCCGCTACGTGTACGTCGCGGCGCTGCTGTGGCTCGTGCTCGTGGCCGACGCCGCCCGCGAGGTGCCATGGCGAGGCACGTGGCGTCCCGCCATCGTGGCATGCGTCTTCCTGGCCTGCTTCAACGGCGCCGTCGTGCTGTTCGAGTACTCGAGCGCGAAGACGCTCCAGATGCAGCGGGCCGTGGCGGACCTGCAGGCGCTCGCCTCGATCCGGGACGACCCGTGCCTCGACCCGGGTAGCGACGCCGACGTGCTCATCATGCCGGGCATCACGCCGCAGGCCTACTACCGGGCGGTCGATCGCTACGGCGACCCCGCGGCCGGCGTGCCGGTCCGCGACCAGGCTGACTACGAGGCGGCAAAGGGCCGTTTGAAGCGGGCCGGCTGCTGACCGTCCCTACACTTAATCCCAGTGTCCGAATCCGATTTTGACGTCGCGATCCTGGGCGGCGGGATGGGCGGATATCCCGCCGCGATCCGCGCCTCCCAGCTCGGCCTGAAGGTCGCCCTGGTCGAGGGGGGCAAGCTCGGCGGGACCTGCCTCCACATCGGGTGCATCCCCACCAAGGCCCTCCTCGAGTCGTCCGAGCTCTACCACCGCGTCGCCACCCGCGGCGCCGAGTTAGGCCTCAAAGCCGAGGTCGTTGGCTACGACTACCCGCGCATCGCCGAGCGTCGAGACGCCGTCGTCAGCCAGCTCTACAAGGGCGTCCAGTACCTGATGAAGAAGAACAAGGTGGAGGTCGTCCAGGCCAAGGGCCGGCTGCGCGACCGCAACACGATCGAGGCCGACGGCAAGCTGGTGAAGGCCAAGAACCTCATCGTTGCCACGGGGTCGATCGTGAAGACGCTGCCGGGCATAGCTTTCGACGGCGAGTACATCGTCTCTTCCGACAACGCCGTCGTCGCCAAGGCGGTGCCCGAATCGATCTGCATCATCGGCGCCGGCGCTGTCGGCGTCGAGTTCGCGACCCTCTACAACCAGCTTGGGGTCAAGGTCACATTGCTCGAGGCCCTTGACCGCCTGGTCCCGCTCGAGGACGAAGAAGTGTCCAAGGAGCTTCTCGGCGCTTTCAAGAAGGCGGGTATCGACTGCCGCCTCGGCGTCAAGGTCAGCGGCGCCAAGAAGTCCCGCGACGGCGTCAGCGTCGAGACCGACCAGGGCGAGGTGTGGGCCAAGCAGCTGCTGGTCGCGGTGGGCAGGGCCGCGGTTTCCAGGGACCTCGGCCTGGAACAGGTTGGCGTGCAGACGCATCCCAACGGCTTCATCAAGGTCGACGAGTGGATGCGCACGTCGGTCGACTCGGTCCACGCCATCGGCGACGTGGTGGGCGGCTTCCTGCTCGCCCACGCCGCCTCGCACGAAGGCATCGTGGCCGCGGAGGACATCGCGGGACAGCGATTGGCGCCGATGGACCAGGACCTGATCACGCGATGCACGTATTCGCACCCGCAGATCGCGTCAGTCGGAATGACCGAGAAGCAGGCGCGCGAAAAAGGCCACGAGGTGAAGACAGGCAAGTTTCCTTTCTCCGCGATCGGGCGGGCGCAGATCCATGGCGAGACGGGCGGCTTCGTCAAGATCGTCGCCGACGCCAAGACGGGACAGCTTCTCGGCACGCACATCGTCGGCGACAGCGCGACCGAGCTGATCGCCGAGCCGGCCCTGACGCAGCTGTTCCAGGGCGACGCGTGGGAGCTCGGCCGCAACATCCATCCGCACCCGACGCTGAGCGAGGCGGTGATGGAGGCGGCGATGGCCGTGGACGGCCACGCCATCCACTTCTAGGTTTCGCGATGGCGCAGACCACCAAGACCCGCGAGCCTTCCTTCACTCCTGAGTGGCGCTTCCAGGAACCGGTCGCCTGGCGCGACACCGACCTGGACGAAAACATCCTGACCGAGTGGTTCCACTACATGCTTCTCGGCCGGCAGATCGACTACCGATTCCAGATCCTCAACCGCCAGGGCCGGGCGCCGTTCATCATCTCGTGCGCCGGCCACGAAGCCGCGCAGATCGGCATCGGCTGGCCGCTCAAGCCCAGGTACGACTGGCTCGCGCCCTACTACCGCGACGTCGTGCTCTGCATGCGCATGGGCATGACGCCGCTCGACCTGATGCTCTCGGTGCTGGCCAAGTCCGCCGACCCTGCGTCCGGCGGCAAGCAGACTCCGGGCCACTTCTCCGACTCGCGCCTGAACATCACGTCGGGCGGCTCGCCGGTGGCGACGCAGATGGTGCGCGGCGCCGGTGTCGCGTACGCGCTGAAGATGGACGGCACCGACAAGGTCCTCCTCACCTGCTACGGCGAGGGCGCCGGCGCCGAAGGCGACGCCCACGAGGCCTTCAATTTCGCGGCCATCTACAGGCTGCCTGAGGTCTTCGTCTGCGAGAACAACGGCTTTGCGATCTCGACGCCGTTCAACAAGGAGTACGCGATCGAGCACGTCGCCCAGCGCGCGGCCGGCTATGGCTTCCCCGGCGTCACCGTCGATGGGCGCGACGCGGTCACCTGCTACGCCGTCTCCAAGGAAGCGGTCACGCGGGCGCGCGCGGGCGGGGGGCCGACGCTCATCGAGTGCCTCGTCGACCGCCTCGGCGCCCACTCGTCCGAGGACGACCAGCGCCGCTACCGGACCCAGGAGGAGATCGAGCGACTCGCCCAGAACGACTGCCTCGAGCGCTTCAAGAAGCAGCTCGTCGAGGAAGGCGTGCTGACCGCCAAGCAGGTCGCTGAATTCGAAGAGCA
>VBJE01000389.1 GCA_005879675.1 Chloroflexota bacterium | reverse complement strand
AGGATCCGTCTCTTTCTACCCACCCGCTCTCAGTATGTCCTCTTGATCACATCGCGCTCCATGAGCGACACGGCCTTGGAAACGGTCTCGAGCATCGGCAACCTGGCCTGCCGGATGGCGAACTCGAGCTGCCGCAGCAGCGAGTACAGCGCCTTCATCGCCTTGATCGCGTCCCCGATGTCGACGTTGGGCGGCAGCGGGATCTTGTCCAGGGCCTCTCCCGCCGACCAGCGGTACGCGAAGTCGATGTAGTCGTGCGACGGCGCGCGCAGGTTCGGCTCGTCGAGGTCACGCTCCATGTCGGCGAAGCGAAAGTAGAGCGAGCGGATCAGGCGGGCGGTCTGCGCGATCGCGGGCGTCGGGTAGCGGCGCGCACCGCGCTGCTGCCTGTCTCCGCGCCGCTCGCGATCCTCGGCGGCGAGCATGACGATCACCGCGCACAGCTCCTCTGGCGTCAGGCCCTCGAACCAGCCGAGCGACACGGCTTCGGCGACGAGGATCGTGTTCTCGCCGTAGACCCGGGCGGCGAAGAGGCCTTTGTCGGTGGGCTTGTCCTGTTTGAGAAAACCTGTCTCTTCGAGGATCTTCGCCAGCCGCCGAAGCTTGCGCGGGTACTCGTCCATCTGACCGGTTGCCTCGCGCCGGCCTACCTCGAGCTCCCGCTCGAGGGTCCGGATCTCGCCGTACTCCTGCAGCAGCTCGCCGAAGCGCGGCGAACGCACGACCTTGAGCCTGCGCTGCCGGTCGAGGAGGCCCTTGGCCTCGACCTCCAGGCGCTGCGCGAGCCGCCCGGCGTGGCCGATCGCCCGCGACTGCCCCCCGTGGCGGTGGCGCCTCTCCTGGCCGGCCTCGCGCCGCAGTCGCCTGAGCTCGATCCTGATCGCGCGCCGGCGCTCCTCGAGCTTGAAATACTGGGCGACGTCCTCGATCGAGACGTCGCCGCCGGCCCACATCCGGCGCAGGTCCGCCAGCTGCTCGCGGGCGTTGGCCAACCGCTCGTCGCTCGCCGTCGCGGCCAGTCGCTTCTGAAACTGGCCGAAGGAGCGCTGCATGAGCGCCTCGGCCTCGGCCGGCGTGTAGACCCGCAGCAGGTTCAGGGCCATGTTGTAGCTGGGGAGGAACTTCGACTCCACGACCAGCGTCGGCCCCATCGCGACCTCGTAGATGGTCCCGACCTCGACGTCCGCCTCCTTGAGGATCACCCCGTGGCCGATGACGTCGATGCCGCGCCGACCGGCGCGGCCCATGAGCTGCGTGAGCTCGCCCGTCGTCAGGGTCGAGAAGTTCACGCCGTCGAACTTGGTGAAGGAGGAGACGGCGACCCCCCGCGCCGGCATGTTGATGCCGAGCGACAGCGTCTCGGTCGCGATGGTGCTCGGCCAGGCCGCGGCGCAAGAGGCGCGCATCGACCATGCGCCGGAACAATGCCTCCTCGTCGTGGTTCTTGAGGCCCTGCAGGCGCCCGGCCGCGACGCGGTCGATCGCCTCCTTCTCGGCCGCGGTCGTGAGGTCGATCTCGTGGTACGCGCACCGCTGCAGCGCCTCGCGGCAGCCGCGCCGGGAGAAGATGAAGTAGATCGCGGGGAGCATCTCGAACGAGCGAAGCTGCTCGATCACGTGTAGCAGGTCGTTCGACGGCAGGCCGCGGTAAGCGCCGACCCGGTAGGACCCCTCCTCCTCCTGCGCGGCCCTCGTCCACGTGCGCTGGTCGATGCCACCGTCGCCCTTGAACAGCGGGTAGAGGCGGTTGTTGATCGCCAGCCACATCTTCAGCTCGACCGGGCGGACGTCGTGGAAGACGGTCTCCATGCCGCCGCGGTTCTCGGCCATCCACTCCGCGATCTCGCGGTAGTTGCCGATCGTCGCCGAGAGGCCGACGAGCTTGATCGTCCGCGGCGCCTGGATGACGATCTCCTCCCACACCGATCCGCGGGGGAAGTCGTCGATGTAGTGCACCTCGTCGAGGACCACGTAGCGCACCAGGTCGAGGCGCGCCGGG
>VBJE01000388.1 GCA_005879675.1 Chloroflexota bacterium | reverse complement strand
ACTCGATCCGCCTGGCGCCTATCCCCGCTGACGGTGACGATCGCGATCTCGGCCAGCTGCCAGCGGTCCAGCTCGCCCACCTCAGCCGCGGCCACCTTCAGCTCCTGGCGAATCCGGCGGAGCAGCCCGCTCACGACCTGGCGCTTGGATTTGAGCGATCCTGATTCAGGCAGGTGGAGGACGACGCGGGCGATTCCTATCGCTACTTTGGCGGCCAATGAACTCTCTTTTTGACCAGTTGACACAAATCTTCATAATCATCGTGGGGAAAAGCGGCGC
>VBJE01000267.1:2190-7922 GCA_005879675.1 Chloroflexota bacterium | reverse complement strand
CCGTCCTTGTAGAACTCGCTGGACGCCGGGTCGAGCGCGATCGCAACCTGCGCCCCAGGCGCGTACCCGGCTTTCTCGATCGCGTCCACGATCAGCTTCAGCGCGTCCTCATTGGACGAGAGCTGGGGCGCGAAACCTCCTTCGTCGCCCACTCCAGTCGCCAGCCCCTGGGTCTTGAGCACGCCCTTCAGCGCCTGGTAGACCTCGGCGGTCGCGCGCATCGCTTCGCTGAAGGTCGGCGCACCGACCGCGCACACCATGAACTCCTGGAGGTCGACGGACGTGTCGGCGTGGGCACCGCCGTTGAGGATGTTGGCCATCGGCAGCGGCAGCAGGGATGCCCTGTCGCCACCGAGGTGTCGATAGAGAGGCACGCCTTTCGCGTTAGCGGCGGCATGGGCGACCGCGAGCGAGGCGCCCAGGATCGCGTTGGCGCCCAGCCGCGATTTGTTCGGTGTGCCGTCCAGCTCGATGAGGGCCGCATCGATCGCCTTCTGGTCTTCGACGTCGACGCCCTTGAGCCGGCGAGCGATCTCCCCCTCGACATTCGCGACGGCTTTCGTGACTCCCTTTCCGCCGTAGCGCCGGCGATCGCCGTCGCGGAGCTCCACCGCTTCGTGCACGCCGGTCGAGGCGCCGGACGGCACGATCGCCCGCCCACTCCCCCGCTCCGTGTGCGCGGTGACGGCGACCGTCGGGTTGCCACGCGAGTCGAGAACCTCGAGGGCCTCGAGGCCCCGGAGCTTGGCCACGGCTTCGAAGTCTATCTAGCCCGCGAAAGGCCCGAAGGTGCGCGTGGGATGGACGCTGAAGCCGTAGTCGAGGAGCATCGCCGCGTCGTCCGTCGAATGCCCGGTGGCGTTCAGCACCACGGCGATCAGGTGCCGGCCGCCGCGAGTCGCGGTCGCGAGCATGCAGCCGCCGGCATTGTCCGTGAGCCCGGTCTTCAGACCGGTCGCGCCCGGATACGTCCACAGCAGCCGGTTGAGGTTGTGCGGGTAGAACGCCTTGTGCGTCGCCGTCGCCGTGATGACGGCGTCCCTGGTGGCCGCGATGGCCGCAAGCTGCGGGTAGTAGGTGTCGAGGTACGCCGCCACGTGGGCCAGGTCGTGCGCCGACATGCCGTGCCCCGGCGCGTCCAGGCCGCTGGGCGTGATGAAATGGCTTGCCGTGAGCCCGATGCTCTTGGCCTTCTGGTTCATCTGGCGCATGAATCGGTCGCGTGGCACCAGTCCTGAGGCCAGCGCCTCGGCGGCGTCGTTGCCCGAGTCGAGAAACATGCCCTGGATCAGCTGGCGCACAGTCAGCTGCTCGCCGGTGGTCAGGCCCATGACGCTGGGGACGACCTGGGTCGCCGCCTTCGTCACCTCGACGACGTGATCGAGCGAGCCCGCATCGTCGACCGCCACCATCGCGGTCATCAGCTTGGTCAGGCTCGCGGGCGCGCGCGACGTTTCGGCGTCGCGCTGCCAGAGCACCTGGCGCGCGTCGAGGTCGACGAGGTACGCCGCCTGCCCGTGGATCGCGAGATTGGGCTGGCGGTGGGTGGCAAGCCAGTAGCTCGAGAAGTCGAAATGGTCGTAGGTCTTTGCCGGCGGGGCGGTGGAGCTCTGCAGGTTGAAGTCGAAGGGCGAGGTGCGGTTGTGCGCGACGTAGACCGTCGTCGCGACGGCGACCGCGATCACACCTATCGAGATGAAAAAAGTGAAGCGCTCGCGCCGCTGGCGGCGCCTGGCACGGGCGAAGGTCTTTCTTTCTGAGACGTAGGCTGGGACGGCAGAGACCCCCTTAGGGTTTGTCGCCGGGATTCTAGCTAGTCGGTGGGTGCTCCGGCGCGATGGCCGGCGCCGGCGGCATCGCGGGTACCGGCGAGGTCGTCGGCTCGTGGAGGCGGACAGCGAGCTGGTCGCTCGCAGCCTCCATCGTCTGCAGCGCGGTGGCGTTGTCTCTGACGGTCATGAACACCGGCTGCCCGTAGTCGTAGATGCGGTACGCCTTCCAGCTCGCGGCGACGAGTTGCGTGCCGTAGAACGTGTACGTCCCGATGATGCCCTCGCGCGTCTCCTCCGACCACATCTGGTCGAAGACGAAGTTGCCGTGCGCGTAGGTGATGAGCTTGCCGTGGTAGACCTCGACCCCCTGGTACCAGTGCGGGTGATTGCCGATCACGATGTCAGCGCCCCAATCGATCGTGTTGTGAGCGATGACCACAGGGTCGTCCGGTGTCGGCACGCCCGGGTCGGCCTTCGGCAGGCGCTCGTACTCCTTGCCCCAATGGAACTGCACCACCACGATGTCGGCGAGCTGCCGGGCGCGAGCGATGCCCTGCTTCAGCGCGGTCTTGTCGATCGCGCGGCCCACGCCGTTGAAGCCGATGAAACCGAACTTGATGCCCCGCACGTCGATCACGGCGACCGGACCCAGGCCTGAAGTCTGCATTCCGTGCTGGTGCAGCAGCTGGTCGGTGAGCGTGATCCCCTCCGCGCCGTAGTTCGAAAGGTGGTTGTTGGCGAGGTTCACCACGTCGGCGCCCATCAGCGTCAGGCCGTTGACGAAGCGGGCGTCGCCGCAGAACGTGAAGCTCGGGCCGGGATCCACCCGGCATCCGGCGAACAGCGGCGCCTCGAGGTTGATGTTTGTGATGTCCGCATTCTTGGTGTAGTCCGCCGTCGGGCGAAATGGCCACAGGAAGTCGTGGCGCGCGGTGGCGTAGTAGTTGACTCCCCGGGCGGGGATCACGTCCCCGGTCACCAGGAGCGTGCGGACCTGGGTCGGGTCGGCGGGGACGATGTACGCCGGATGGAAGAGGCTCTGCAGGCTCAGCACCGGCAGCCTGCCGGTGCGATCGGCGAACGACGGCTGGTCCCCGAAGTCAGGCGCAGCGACGAGGACCCGCGAGCTGGACGCCACGTTGCTGGTCGGGGTGGCCACGGCCTGGTTGCACGCCATGGCGACGAGCGCGACGGCGACCAACCAGCCAGGTCTCATGTGACCGGCAATTGTGCCAGTAGATCCTCAATCGCGATCAGGCGTGCCACGTATGAGCGGATGGGCTCGCCCAGCTCGCCGGCCGCCCTGAACACCCGCTGGTTGCCTTCCGCCCGGCGCGTCTCGAGCATCTTCGCCAGGTTGCGGTCGAGCGAACCCCGCGCCAGGGCGATCTCGACCATGCTCCCCACCCACGACGCGTACAGCGCGACCTCCTGCCGGCGCGGATCAGCGCCGCCGGCGGGGAATGGAGCGTGGATGTGCTCCTCCCACAGTCGGCGCAGGCGGACGACCTCGTCCCGGCTAGGCTGCGGCAAATCAGTTGGCGAAGCGCGCTTTAGCGCGCCGTCGTTGCGCGGCTCGGCCGCTCACCCGCCTTCAGCTGGGCGATCACGGCGTCCGCCACCTGGCTGGTGCCCACGGCGCTCGGGTCGTCGCGCCTTTCCTTGAGGTCGTAGGTGACGTTTTCCCCGAGCGCTATCACGTTCGCGATCGCCTTTTCGAGCGCGTCGGCGGCGGTGGTCTCTTCCAGGTAGCGGAGCATCATCACGCCCGAGAGCATCACCGCCATGGGGTTGACCTTGTTCTGCCCCGCGTACTTGGGCGCGCTGCCGTGGGTCGCCTCGAAAACGGCGCCGTTCGTGCCGATGTTGGCGCCAGGCGCCAGGCCCAGGCCGCCGATCATTCCCGCGCCGAGGTCGGAGATGATGTCGCCGTACAGGTTCGGGCAGCAGAGGATGTCGTACTCCTTGGGCCGTAGCACGAGCTGCATGCACATGTTGTCGACGATCCGGTCCTCGAACTCGATGTCCTTGTTGCGCTCGGCGACCAGTCGCGCCACGGCCAGGAACAGGCCGTCGGTGTGCTTCATGATGTTCGCCTTGTGCACGGCGGTCACCTTGCGACGGTTGTTGCGCCGCGCGTAGTCGAACGCGAACTGGACGATCCGCTCCGAGCCGCTGACCGAGATCGGCTTGATGGAGAGTCCGCTGTCGGGCCGGATCTTTTTCTTAAGCAGACCTGAAATCTCCTCGATGAGATGATCCGCCTCGGGCGTGCCCTTCTCGAACTCGAGCCCGGCGTAGATGTCCTCCGTGTTCTCGCGCACGATGATGAAGTCGAGGTCGTCGCGCAGGTTGCGTGCGCCTTTGTACGCCTTGACCGGACGCACCAGGGCGTAGAGGTCGAGCGCCTGGCGGAGCGCGACGTTGACGCTGCGGAACCCGCTGCCCACCGGCGTCGTGATCGGGCCCTTGAGGGCGACCTTGTTCCTGCGGATGGAATCGAGCACCTGGTCGGGCAGCGGCGTCCCGAACTCAGGAATGGCAGCCTCGCCGGCGTTCTGGACGTCCCATTGGAACTCGACGCCGGTGGCCTCGAGGACGCGGCGTGACGCCTCGCAGATCTCCGGGCCAACGCCATCGCCCGGGATGAGCGTTACGGCGTGCTCAGCCAACCCGTTTAGCTGGTCGTGAAGCGGATGCGACTACCGGTTCTTGAAGTAGTCGGCGTTGATCTGGATGAAGTTGCGCCATTGCTCCGGCACCTCATCCTCAGGAAAGATCGCGTCCACGGGGCACGGATCGACACAGGCGCCGCAGTCGATGCACTCGTCCGGATCGATGTAATACATGTTCGCCGCGTCGTCGGTGTGGATGCAATCGACGGGGCAAACCTCGACGCATGAGGCGTCTTTGACGTCTATGCAGGGCTGGACGATGACGTATGCCACCTTCCGCAAGGGTACCATGCACCGTTAAATGCCCGAATCAGAGCCCAAACCGAAACTGATCGAACTCATGGCGCCTGGCGTAGGCCAGGGATGGAAGGCCGTGCTCAAGAGCGGAAAGCCTGCCGTCGTGCACGAGATTCCGATTCCGCAGGCCGAGGCGACGGCCGCTGTGCCGCGGCTGCAGCGCCTGTTCGACCACCGCCATCCTGCCCTCTCCCCCGTGCTTGCGTGGGGCACCGATCCGAACGGCGTCTGGGTCGCGGTCGAGCCCAATGAGGGCACCCCCCTCAGCTCGATCCTGACCCGGGGACCGATGTCGCCCCCGGCCGCCGCCGCCCTCGGAGCGGCCGTGCTTTCCGGCGTCGCCGCGCTGCACGAGACCGGCATCGCGATGGGGGGCTTCGGCGCGACGGCGGTACGAGTCACCTCGAACGGCGAGGTCAGGCTGGCGGGCCATCCCGCGGCGGCTGTGCGCGGCGCGCCGTCGCAGAGCGACCTCCGAGCTGACGTGCGGTCATGCGGAATGGCCGTGTGCGCCGCGTTCGGCGTCGACCCGGCCGGCGCTCCCGCCCCTCCGAACATCCCGCCGGGCCTGGTGGTGACGATGCGGTCGATGGCGAGCGGCGCGATGGGCCCGTCGGCGGATCGCGCCCTGGGAGCGCTGCGCGAGATGGCGGCCCCCTTGCTGGCGCCCGACAGGCAGATGGCAGCGCAGTCGGAGCTGGCCACCCGTGCGGGCGGCCGAGAAGTCCCGGCGATCACGCCGTTCCTACCCGCCGGCGACGCTCCCCCGCCCCGGCAGACCTTCGCCCCCACCCCCACCCCTGCTCCAGCCCCGGCGCCGGCCCCGCCGGCGCCGTTCATCGCCCCGCCGCGGCGCGAAGAGGCACCGGTCCACGGCTCGCTGTACGAGGCGCCGGACCGCCCGTTGCAGAGCTACCCCTCTCTGCCGGCGATTACTTTTCCGCCGGTCCCGGCTCCGCTCCCCCAGGCCCCAGCCGCATCGGCCGCC
>VBJE01000267.1:0-2150 GCA_005879675.1 Chloroflexota bacterium | reverse complement strand
AACCCACCGGCTCCCGCGCCGCCGCTCGAGTCCCCGCTCGCTGAGCCCGAGCCGCCCAAACCAGCGCCGACGTTCGAGCCGGCACCCCCGGCGCCCGCCTTCTCGACCTCGCCGCCGGCCCCGGCCCCCACGGCGCCGACACCGCCCCCAGCCCAGCCGACCTGGACCCCGGTCGAGGCGCCGGTCTGGAAGCCGGGTGAGGTGGTTCCCGCCGAACCGCTCGGCACGGGCTACGCGATCGACATCCCCAAGCTGGAGCCTGCGACACCCGCGGCCGTGGCTTCGTCCGCGCCGGTGCTCCCGCGCCCGCACCCTATCGCCCGCCCGCGCCGCGACGGCGGCGGTATCGGGCCGGCGGAAAGACCCGCCTGGCTCATCCCCGCAGCCGTGGCCGCGGTTGTCATCATCCTGCTTGGCATCGTCGGGGTGGTCGTCTTGCCGCGTCTCGGCGCGGGCAACAACGTTGCTTCGGTCACGCCCTCAGCCCACGCGACGGGGACGCCGAAGGGCTCGCCCAGCGCGTCGCCGACCGGAGGCGGATTGCAGACCGTCCCCACCTACGCACCGGCGACCGCGGCCCCCGTGAGCAAGCTCCAGATCTGCACCCAGGCTTCGCCGTGCTCGATCCCGGGTGGATCGCCGGAGAGCGCCACGACCTGCGACCTGGGCTCGTCCTGCCGGGTCGAGGTCGCGATCTACTTCACCGCGGTGCAGAAGAGCGTCCCGGTGGCCTACACGCTCAAGTTCTTCGATCGCTGCAGCGGTCAGACCACCGATCTGCCTGGGACCAGGACGACGACGCCGGCGACCGGCTGGATCGTCGCCATCCCGACCGACCACCTGGCGGTGAGCATCCCGGGCGGAGTGAGGTCGGGTGCGCTGGTCGCCGTGACCCAGCAGCCCGGGGTGGCGGCGTCGCCGCCGTTGATGTTGGGTTCGGAGAGCTGCTAGGAGGGCCGGAGCCCATACCGCAGGAAGAGGAAGTCCTCCTTCCGGCGCACGCTGAGCAGGCGGCCCGAGACCAGGCGCCCGGGTAGGAGCTCCACGCCCTCGACCATGCCCAGCCGCGTCTCGCGGTCGCGCCCCGCCACCAGCGGCGAGACTGTGATGAACGCCTCGTCGAGCAGCCCCTTGTCGATCAGCTCGCCGGAGACGTGAGGCCCTCCCTCGGTGAGGATCAGCTCATGTCCGCGCGAGCGCAGCTCCGATACGGCGTGCGCCAGGTCGACGCGGCCCTCCTTCCCCACCTCGATCACGTCGCAGGAGTCAGGGAGGCGTCCCCGCAACGCGTTCGCTCCCGCTTCGGTGGTCAGGATGGTGGCCCCACCGACGACCGCCGGATGCGAAGCCGCGACCTGTCCCGACGCCGTCACGAGCACAAGGCGAGGGCGTGGCCTGCGGCCAAGCGTCGAGCGCAGCTCGGCGAAGGCCGTGGTCATGTCCGGAAAGATGTGCTCGGCCGTCCAGTGGTGGCCCGGGGTTGCGCGCAGCGTGCCCGCACCCAACAGCACGGCGTCGGCGCACGCGCGCAGCAGGCCCATGAGAAACCGGTCCCAGCGATTCCGACCGCTGATCACCGAGCCTGCGGACGGCTCCGATCCCAGGGACACCACTCCGTCGAGCGACGTGACGAAGTTTGAATAGAGCGCGCGATCCGCGAAGCCGAGCCTGCCATAGATCCGCTCGAGGTCAGCCGGCAGCGCGTAGGCCGGCAGGTCCTCCTCGTGAAGGACCTCGAACGGCTCGATCAGTGCTCGAGCCGCGAGTTCGCGGTGGCGAGAAACTCTGTCCTCAGCTGCGGATCGGTTTCATAGTTCCCGCGCCAGAAAGACGTCCACGTGCGCGAATGGCTCTCACGCACGCCTCGCATCTGTGTGCAGAGGTGCATGGCGTTGAGGTGGACGGCGACGCCGTGCGGCCTCAGGACGCGAACGAGTTCGTCGGCGATCTCGACGCCGACGCGCTCCTGGACCGTGAACCGCCGCGCGAACACGCGCACGAGACGGGTGAGCTTCGAGATGCCGATGATCTCCTCGTGGGCGATGTAGGCGATGAACGCGTGGCCGTGGAAGGGGAGCGCGTGGTGCTCGCAGAGCGAGTAGAACTCGATCGGTCCTTCGATGACCTGGCTGATGTTGCAGTCCGGCCCG
>VBJE01000387.1:2081-2342 GCA_005879675.1 Chloroflexota bacterium | reverse complement strand
GCGAGGTCCGCGCTATCACGGACCCGCTCGACGCGGTGGGCAACACGACGAAGGCCGTGACCAAGGGCTACGCCATCGGGTCGGCGGGACTCGCGGCGCTGGTGCTCTTCGCCTCCTACAACGAGGAGCTGGTGAAGGCCGGCCACGCGGTCCAGTTCCAGCTGACCGACCCGACGGTCATCGCCGGCATCTTCATCGGCGGCATCCTTCCCTTCCTGTTCGGATCGCTCGCGATGCTGGCCGTCGGGCGCGCAGGCGGGT
>VBJE01000387.1:0-2064 GCA_005879675.1 Chloroflexota bacterium | reverse complement strand
GGAATCCTCGAGGGCACCGGCCGGCCCGAGTACGGCACGGCGGTGCGCATCGTCACGGCGGCTGCGCAGCGCGAGATGATCCTGCCGGGCATCATCCCGGTGATCGCGCCGATCGCCGTGGGATTCATCCTTGGCCCCAAGGGCCTGGGTGGGATGCTGCTGGGCTCGATCGTGACCGGCCTTTTCATCGCCCTTCAGATGACCAGCGGCGGTGCCGCCTGGGACAACGCTAAGAAGTACATCGAGGAAGGGCACCTCGGCGGCAAGGGGTCGGATGCGCACAAGGCGGCGGTCACCGGAGACACGGTCGGCGACCCCAACAAGGACACCGCCGGGCCGGCGATCAACCCGATGATCAAGGTGGTCAACATCATCGCCATCCTGATCGCCGCAGCGATCTCAACCCACTACCTGATCCACTAGTAGCGACCGTCTTAAACTCGTCCATGGGGTGGACGACTACCAGAAGGAGATCGCCGACCTCGAGACACAGGTCGAGCAGCTGGTGGAGGCGGAGGGCGACGCCAAGACAATCGCGGAGCTGTCCATGCAGCTGGACATCCTGAAGGCCATCTACGCACGCTCGACCGACCTCTTGACGACGGGCTGCGCTACGGCCTTCGCATCCAGGGCTATGGCGACTGGACCCTCGACAACGTCTACGCGTTCGTCTACGAGCGATCAGTCGAGATCGATCCGCTGCCTCACGGCGCCTTCGTCGGCGGCATCAAGAACGCCGACTTCGCATTGATGCTGAATCCCTGACGAGGAGGGCACATGGAAACACCGCTCACCCCTCTGGACTTCGCGCGACGCGCGCGCAAGCTTTACGGCAGTCGCGAGGGCGTTGTCGACGGCGACCTACGCCTGACCTACGAGCAGTTCTTCGAACGCTGTGACCGCTGGTCAGCCGCGCTGCAGACGATGGGCGTCAAGCAGGGAGACCGGGTCGCGTACATCGCGCCCAACACCCACGAGCAGCTCGAGTCCTTCTACGCCGTGCCGCAGATCGGCGCGGTGCTGGTGCCCATCAACTTCCGCCTCACCGCCGAGGATTTCGTGTACATCGCCTCGCACTCGGGCGCGAAGGTCGTTTGCGTTCACCCGGACTACGTCGCGGCCGTGGATGGCGTGCGCGATCAGCTGAAGGGCGTCGAGCATTTCGTCGTCCTGGGTCGCGGCGCCGACAGCCGTAAGGGCTGGCGCGAGTACGACGCGGAGCTCGCGGCAGCGAAGCCGTCGTTCAAGCGCCCGGAGATCGCCGAGACCGACCTTCTGGCCCTCAACTACACGAGCGGCACCACGGCCAAGCCGAAGGGCGTGATGATCACGCACCGCAACGCGTGGATGAACGTGATGGACACGCTCGTCCACTTCCACATCACGGTGGACGACACGTACCTGTGGACGCTGCCGATGTTCCACGCCAACGGCTGGACCTTCGTCTGGATCATCACCGCGGCCGGCGGCCGCCACATCTGCCTTCCCAAGGTCGAGCCGGCGCGCGTGTTCGAGCTGATCCGCGAAGAGAAGGTCGGGTGGCTGTGCGCCGCGCCGACGGTCCTGATAGCTCTCGCCAACGCGCCGCGCGAGGTCCGCGGCGACGTGCCCCAAGGTGTGCGCGTCGTCACGGCGGGCGCACCGCCCGCAGCGGCGACGATCGAGCGCCTGGAGGGCGACCTGGGTTGGGAGGTGACCCAGGTCTACGGCCTGACCGAGACCTCGCCGTTCCTCACGATCTGCGAACCCCGCCCCCAGCATGTATCCCTCTCCGCCGCCGACCGCGCGGTGGTCAAGGCGCTGACCGGCGTGGAGATGATCGGTGCCGGCGAGGTGCGCGTCGTCGACGAGAAGGGGCGTGACGTCCCGGCCGACGGCCAGACGCTCGGCGAGATCGTCTCCCGCGGCAACGTGGTCTTGAAGGGCTACTACAACGACCCCGAGGCGACCAACAAGGTGATGGGCGACGGCTGGTTCCACACCGGCGACGCCGCGGTGGTCCATCCCGACGGCTACTTCGAGATCCGCGACCGGATCAAGGACGTGATCATCAGCGGCGGCGAG
>VBJE01000266.1 GCA_005879675.1 Chloroflexota bacterium | reverse complement strand
AGGCGCTGAAGGGGGCGCCGCTGGCGATCGCGGCCCAGAAGTCACTGCTGGATGCCGGGCTCGCCATGCCGCTGGAGGCACTGCAGGACTTCGAGGTCCAGGTCAGCTTCCGGCTGACGCACACCGAAGACCACCAGGAAGCCAAGCGCGCGTTCGCGGCCAAGCGGCGGCCGGCCTTCAAAGGCCGCTAGTACGACGCTGTGCTCGAGAGCTCAGCCTCAAGCCCGCGGTGCTCGAGGCCTGCTGGGTGGCAACGCCGCACGCCTGCTCAGTCGACCGGGAACGTCACTCCCTGGGCAAGGGGAAGCTCGTCCCCGTAGTTGATCGTGCACGTCTGCCTGCGCATGTAGCCCTTCCAGGCATCGGAGCCTGCCTGACGGCCTCCACCGGTGGCTTTCTCGCCGCCGAACGCACCGCCGATCTCGGCGCCTGACGTGCCGGCGTTGACGTTGGCGATGCCGCAGTCGGAGCCCACCGCCGAGAGCCATCGCTCCGCGGCGGCAAGGCTGGTCGTGAAGAGGCCGCTGCTCAGGCCCTGCGGCACCGAGTTGTTGACCGCGATCGCCTCCTCCAGGCTGTCCACCTCGAAGACATGGACGATCGGCGCAAAGACCTCCTCCTTGCAGATGGGCATGTCGACGGTCGAGCGCACGATGGCCGGTTCCACGAAGTACCCCTTGCGGTCCTCGAGCACCTTGCCGCCGTAGACCAGCGTGCCGCCCTGGCGCTGCATCTCCGCCAGACCGTCGCGGTAGTCGTCGACCGCCGCCTGGGAGACGAGCGGGCCCATCAGCGTGCCTTCGTCGAGCGGGTCTCCGATCCCGATCGTCCTGTACGCGGCGACGAGCTGGTCCATGAACCGTTTCGCGATCGGCCGCTGAAGGATGAGGCGGCGCGTGCTGGTGCAGCGCTGTCCCGCGGTCCCCACCGTGCCGAACACCACCGCTCGCAGCGCGAGCTTCAGGTCCGCATCCGCGAGCACGATCACCGCGTTGTTTCCGCCGAGCTCGAGGATCGCTTTTCCCGACCGTTTCGCCACCGCAAGTGACACGCGCTCACCGAGAGCGCACGAGCCGGTGGCCTGGATCAGCGCCACGCGCTCGTCGGCAAGCAGCGCTTCGCCGATCGAGCTGCCCCCGCCGACGACGAGGCTGAAGACCCGCTCCGCCTCGGTTCCGGCGGTCACATCGTGATAGATCTGCTGGGCCGCGATCGAGATCAAAGGGGTCAGGCTCGATGGCTTCCAGACGATCGTGTCGCCGCAGACCAGCGCGAGCGCCCACCCCCATCCCGGGACCGCGACGGGAAAGTTGAACGCGGAGATGATCCCGACCACGCCCAGCGGGTGCCACTGCTCGACCAGCCGATGGTCGCGTCTTTCCGAAGCGATCTCGCGGCCGAACAGCTGCCTGGACTGGCCGACCGCCAGATCACAGATGTCGATGACCTCCTGGACCTCGCCGCGGGCTTCGCTGAGGATCTTGCCGTTCTCCAGGCTGATGAGCCTGGCGAGCTCCTCCTTGCGTGCCCGAAAACCGTCGCCGAGGCGGCGCACGATCTCGCCGCGCTGCGGTGCCGGCACCAGCCGCCACTGCATGAACGCTTCGTGCGCCTCGGTGACGGCGCGCCTGCAGTCGTCCGTGCTCGCGGTGCGGACCTGGGCCAGGACCTCACCGCTGGACGGGTTGCGCGTTTCGATCGGCGCACCGGACGACTCTTCCTTGAAGGAGCCGCCATAGGCGACACCGCTGACCGTGCCGCCGGCCTTCATGCCGAAGGCGGCGAGGATCTCTTCGACTCTCATCTTGCGATCGGCTGCGACCGTGGTGCCCATAGCAGTCCCATCCTTGTGAATTCGTCGATCAGACGACGTTGGTTTCCGGTTCGACCTTACCGGTCGCGAAGCGCCGGTGCGCGAAGATGTCGAGCGGTATCTGGGGCTGCTCACCGGAGAACCACTGGGCGAGGAGGTAACCAACCGCCGGCGCCTGCTGGAAGCCGTGGCCGGAGAAACCGCACGCGCACCAGAAGCCCGCGAGGCCGTCCACCGGACCCAGTATCGGCTGATGGTCTGGCGTCATCTCGTACAGGCCCGCCCAGGCGGTCTGGATTCCCGCCGTGCCGAGGCGTGGCGCCCGCCTGTCGATCACCTCGGCCATGGCATCGAGCACTCCCCAGTCGACGTCCGTGCTGTAGCTCGGCTTTTCGTCGCGCATTCCCATTCCGAACAGCAAGCCGTCGCCCTCGGGATGGAAATAGAACGACGTCGCAAAATCGATGGTCATGGGATGCCGGCGAGATACCTCTGGCATCGCGTCGGTGACGAAGATGTTGCGTGGGTAGGGTTCCACCGGCACGTCGATCCCCGCCATGGCCCCGATCCTGCTCGCCCATGCTCCGGCGCAGTTGAAAACCGCGGAGGTCGAGATCTCGCCGGCAGTGGTGCGCACCGAATGCACGCGTGCGCCGTCATGGCCGATGCCCTCGACCTCCACGCCTTCGAGCAGCCTCACACCCAGCTTCCGGGCCGCGCCCGAGTAGGCGAGGGTCACGGCGTGCGGGCTCGCGATCCCGTCGCTGGGGCAGAACGTGCCGCCCAGGATGTCGTCGCCCTGGACGAGCGGGGCGAGCTCGCGCACCTCGCGCGGCTCGAGCCACCGGGCGTCGGTCACGCCGGTCTCGTGCCACATCGGCAGCATGCCCCGGAAGTCCGCGACCTGGCTGTCGCTGGTGAGCACGAAGAGGTAGCCGATGTGCCGGAACTCCGGATCCACTCCAGTCTCCGCCTCGAGGCCGGCCAGCAGCTGCACCGAGAGCTGCTGCATGACCACGTTCGCGGCCGAGGAGAATTGCCGCCTGACACCGCCCGCGCACCTGCCGGTCGACTGCGAGCCGAGCGTGTCTCGCTCGACGAGCACAACCTTCGCGCCGCGCCGCGCGAGGTGGTACGCGATGGAGCATCCGACCACCCCGCCTCCCACGACCACGGCGTCAGCCGAGTCCCGGATCATGACCGGAACTACACTCTGCTCGGGGATGGAGTCGGGAGGCGAAACGCGCCGCGAGCGACCACTTTATGGACCATCTGATTCAAAGGTATCGCCGCGATTTTCCGGCATTCGGACATACGCGCGGCTTCCTCATGTAACCGGCCGCCTCGAAGGCGTCGATGCCGCCATCGTGGGCATCCCCTTCGACACCGGTGGAACGTACCGCGTCGGCGCTCGCTTTGGCCCGGAGCACATCCGCAGCGCGTCGGCGCTGATGCGCCCCTACCACAGCGGAAGTGATGTCGCGATCTTCGACCGCCTGTCGGTGGTGGATTACGGCGACCTGCCCGTCGTTCCGGGCTATATCGAGGAGTCCCAGCGCCGGATCGCGGGCGGCCTCCTCGAGGTTCTGCGGGCCGGCGTCGTCCCGATCGACCTTGGCGGTGATCACTCGATCGCGCTGCCGGAGCTGCGCGCGCTGGCCGAGGTGCATGGCAAGGTCGGCCTGATTCAGCTCGACTCCCACAGCGACACCTCCGAGGCGTATTTCGACCAGCCTCATACCCATGGCACTCCCATCTATCACGCGATCAAGGAGGGTCTGGTGGAACCGGCGCGATCGATCCAGGTCGGGTTGCGCGGTCCCATCTACTCCGACCGGGACTACGCGATCCCGCGCGAGATGGGGATGGAGGTGATCACGGGTGTCGAGGCGCACGAGCTGGGCATGGCCACGGTCGCCGAGCGAATCGCCGCCCGGGTCGGCGACGCCAAGGTGTTCTTCTCGTTCGACATCGACTTCATCGACCCGGCGTACGCCCCGGCGACAGGGACGCCGGAGATCGGAGGCTTCACCACGTGGGAGGCCCAGTCGCTGCTGAGGCGCCTCGCCGGCATCAACTACGTCGGCTTCGACGTGGTCGAGGTCATCCCCGCCTACGACGTCGCGGACAACACGTCGTTCGTCGCGGCCAACATCGTGTACGAGTTTCTCGCGCTCCTCGCCCGCGCCCGGTGAGCGGCCGGCTCGCGGGCAAGATCGCCATCGTCACCGGAGGCACGAGCGGCATCGGGGAGGCCACGGTTCGGCTGTTCGTCAGCGAGGGCGCCCGGGTCGTCATCGTCGCCCGGCGCAGCGGACCGGGGGAGAAGCTGGTGGCCGACATCGGTCCGGAGCGGTCGGAATTTCTGGCAGGCGATGTGACGAGTGAGGCGACCGCCAGCAAGGCCGTCGACCTGGCGGAGCGATGGGGCGGTGTGGACATCCTCGTCAACAACGCGGCCATGGACTGGACGAGTCCGGTCGTCGAGACGTCGGCGAGCGACATGCGGCGGGTGCTGGAGACGAACTTCATCGGCGCGTTCCTCATGCAGCGGGAGGCTGCCACCAGGATGCTCGGTCGCCACCGCGGGTCGATCATCAACGTGACGTCCCGCAATGCCTCTGTCGGGGTGGCGACGATGGGCGCCTACGCCGCGGCGAAGGGAGCGCTGCTCGCGCTGACCCGTGTCGCGGCGATCGAGTGGGCGGGGGAGGGTGTGCGCGTCAACGCGGTCGCTCCGGGGCTGACGCATACACCGCTCGTGCAGTCATGGATCTCGGAGCAGGAGGACCCCGCCGGATTCGAGAAAGAGATGGCGTCGTCGATTCCCCAGGGACGGATGGGCGAGCCGGCTGATGTCGCCGGCGCAATACTGTTTCTGGCAAGCGATGAGTCCGCGCACATCACTGGTGCCTCCCTCGCGGTCGATGGCGGCTACACGGCGGCGTGACCGATGACCGTGAATAAGTCCGTCGCCGGATTCTCAGCCGAGGAGGCGAGCCGGCTTGCGGAGCTCGACCGTACGCACTGGCTTCATCCGCAGGGCGACCTTGCGGGGCCTCCGGGGACCGTCCCGCAGCTGATCATCGTCAGCGGACAGGGCGCGACGCTGACCGACATAGAAGGACGCGAGTACGTCGATGGCATGGCCTCGCTCTGGAATGTCAACGTCGGCTACGGCCGCGAGGTGCTCGCCGCCGCGGCCGCCGAGCAGATGACCGCTCTCGCTTTCAGCTCTGCGTATGGCGGCTTTGGCACGGAGCCGGCCATCAGGCTCGCGGCCAAACTGGCGGAGCTGGCGCCAGGCGATCTCGAGGTGACCTACTTCGCGTCCGGCGGCGGCGAGGCGAACGACACGGCCTACAAGATCGCGCGCCTGTACTGGAAGCTGCGCGGCGAACCCGAGCGCGTGAACATCGTCTCCCGGATCCGCGACTATCACGGGCTCACCTACGCCGCCACCAGCGCGACAGGCCTGGCCAACTTCTGGAAAGGCTTCGAGCCGCTCGCGCCAGGATTCCTGCATGCTCCGGCGCCCGACCCCTACCGCTACGCGGGCGAGGGCTCCCCGGGCGCCGCATACGCGCAGGCCCTGGAGAAGGTCGTGCTCGAGGCCGGTCCGCAGACCGTGGCCGCGGTCGTGGCGGAGCCGGTGCAGGGGGCGGGGGGCGTGATCGTGCCGCCGGCGGACTACTTCCCGCTCCTGCGCAAGGTGTGCGACAAGTACGGGCTGCTGCTGATCGCAGACGAGGTGATCACCGGCTTCGGGCGGACCGGCCGGTGGTTTGCGCTGGAGCACTGGAACGTGCAGGCCGACCTGATGATCTTCGCCAAGGGAGTCACCAGCGGCTACCTGCCGCTGTCAGGCGTCATGCTGACCCGCGACGTCCACGACGTGCTGAGGTCGGTGAAGGGCATGTTCGCGCACGGCTTCACCTACAGCGGCCATCCGACGGCATGCGCCGTCGGGCTGCGCAACCTTCAGATCCTCGAAGACGAAAGGCTGGTCGAGCAAGCCGCGGAGCGAGGCGCCTACCTGCAGAAAAAGCTGCAGTTGCTGCGCGAGCTCGAGATCGTCGGGGACGTTCGCGGCCTGGGCCTGCTGGGCGGTGTGGAGCTCGTGAGCGACAAGGCCACCAAGAAGTCCTTCGACGTCTCGGAGGGTGCCGCCCGGCGAGTGTGGCTCGAGGCTCTCGAGCGCGGTGTGATCGTGCGCCCGCTTGGGGGGGACGTGATCGCGATCTCGCCACCGTTCGTGATCAGCGAGCAGCAGATCGACCGCATCGTCGAGGTGCTGTACGGGGCGATCCAGAGCGTCGGGGGTCAGCTGCGCCTGCCGGATTGATCCGAGCCACGATCTCCGAAAACCTGCGCAGTTTCGAGCGGCGTGAGTCGCCGCGTTCGCTGGCGCCGGCGGCGGTGGCGATCGTGCTCGTGACGATGGACGGAATCCCGAGCGTGCCGATGTTTCAGCGCCCGTTGAACATGTCGAGGCATGCGGGACAGATGGCGCTGCCGGGTGGAAGGGTGCACGCGGGCGAGACGGTCGAGGAGTGCGCGATACGGGAGGTCTACGAAGAGCTGGGCCTGGTCCTCGACCGCGCGGATGTGCTCGGCCTGCTTGACGACTTCGACACGCAGTCCGGGTTCACGATCACGCCGGTGGTCATCTGGAGCGCGGCCGACGTCTCGGACCTCAAACCTTCGAAGGACGAGGTCCTGAAGGTCTTTGTCACCGGCGTGCCTGAGATCCGCGAAACGGTTGCGGTGGCGGCGCTTGGCTCGACGCAGGAGTTTTCGCTGAGGTTTCGCCGGGTCGAGGTGTTTGCTCCGACCGCGGCGATCCTCTTTCAGTTCAGCGAAGTCGCGCTTGACGGGCG
>VBJE01000265.1 GCA_005879675.1 Chloroflexota bacterium | reverse complement strand
ACGCCGTCGGAGGGATTGCCGATCGCGATCGACCGCGCGATGGTGTCCGGCTTGACGGGCAGCACGCGGTCGGGCGAATCGGAGTGAAATGCGTTGTACACCGGCGCACACCCAAGCGCCTGCGCGCCCGTGAAGGCGGGCACGCCGTCGCCCCGGACGAGCCCGAACTCGATAAGCTCGCCCGCCGCCTGGCGGTGGCGCACGAACTGGCACCCGCTGGCGATCGGGATGATGATCTCGTCGGGCAGCTTCCAGCCGAGCTGCTCCGCGGTTTCGAACGTCAGGGTCTTCGAGCCCTCTGCGTAGAAGGGGCGGATGTTGATGTTGCAGAACGCCCAGGGGGTCGACTCGATGAGCTGGCTGCACAAACGGTTCACGTCGTCGTAGTTGCCCCGCACCGCCACGACGTTCGGGTCGAAGACGCTGATGCTCGCGACCTTCGCCGGCTCGAGGTCGACGGGGATGAACACGAAGCACTCGAGCCCGGCTCGGGCCGCGTAGGCGGCGACCGCGTTGGCGAGGTTCCCGGTCGACGCGCAGGCGATCGTCTCGAAGCCGTGCGCGCGCGCCCAGCTGATCGCGACCGAGACGACCCGGTCCTTGAACGAGTTGGTCGGGTTCATGCTGTCGTTCTTCAGGTACAGGTTGCGCAGGCCGAGCTCCGCACCGAGGCGGTCGGCCTTCACGAGCGGCGTGAAACCCTCGCCGAGCGTGACGACGTTCACCGAGTCCTCGATCGGAAGCAGGTCGCGGTATCGCCACATCGACTTGGGCCCGGACTCGATGCGCTCTCGCTTGACGATCCTCTTCAGCTCCGCCTGGTCGTAGACGGCATCGAGCGGGCCGAAGCACATCTCGCAGACGTGCGTGGCCTGCAGCTCGTACTCGGCGCCGCACTCGCGACAGCGCAGCCCGATGACCTTGGGCACGCGGCTCAGTTTAGAGAGCCGAAATCCGCAGCCACCATGACAGGGACGAACCAGGCTCCAGCATCGGCGCCGCCGTCGCGGGCTCGACGGCGACCTGGCGGTAGCCGCCCAGGTCTCCATTGCACAGCCAGATCGCAACCTCGGGCGTCAGGAGAGCGTCCCAACTCACGTCTATCCGCTTTCCGGAGCTCCAGCCCAGGGTCACGTGGTCGACCTCGCCTCGAGGCAGGAACACCTTGGTGCTCGACCCTTCGACGAGCTCACGGGGCACCTCCGCCCCGATCTCCATTCCCGGCTCGTACCTGAACAGCGGGTGCGCGCACCAGTAGGCGGGATGCGGCTCACCGCCCACATTGCGGTACTGGTACGAAACAATCACCGCGGCGTCCAGCTCGATTCGGCGCTCGAGCTCCCACGGCACCAGCCTGCCACGACAGCGCATGATGCCCGCATCGACCACGTCCCAAGGCAGTCGCCATGCCTCGCCGTGGTCGGGGAGCAGATCGGTTGGCTCCAGGTTCGGCACCATCTCGTCCCAGCCCCACGCCCCGCCCTCGACGAATCCTTTCGCGGTAGGCTGGTCGACTCCGATGCCCTGGTCCAGGAGCTCCTCGCCGTCGAGGCGCAGCGACGTGATCCGCCCGCCCCGCTCCGGTCGCACCTCGAGCGCCCATCGCTTCGCGGCCATCCTCATCGCGGCGCCGATGCTAACCGCGGCGGCGTGCGGCGGTCAGTCAAGCAAGGTCCAGCCGACGCAGACCCCGGTCGCCGCGGTCCAGACTTCGCCCTCGCCAATGCCCGAACCTTCCCCATCGACCAGCCCGACCCCGTCGCATGTCTTCGTGATCGTCATGGAGAACCGCTCGTACAGCGAGGCGATCGCCGGCCGTTACACGGCGCAGCTCGCCAGGCAGTATGGCGTCGCGACCAACTACCGCGGCATCACCCATCCGAGCCTGCCGAACTACCTCGCCATGACCTCCGGCAGCACCTGGGGCGTCACCGACGACGGTTTCCACCCGCTTCCGGCGGGCGGCCTCGGATCGCAGCTCACCAGCGCCGGCGTCTCCTGGCGCGCGTACATGGAGGGCATGAACAACGGTTGCTTCAACAGCCGCTATCCATATGCGCTGAAGCACAACCCCTTCGCGTACTACGGGAGCGCTTGCCCCGCCCAGATCGTGCCCTTCACGCAGTTCGCGCTCGACATCGCCGGGCCCGACGTCCCGCGCTTCGTGTGGATCACGCCCGGCCTGTGCAACGACGGCCACGACTGCTCGACCGCGGTCGCCGACGCCTGGCTTGCCAGGACCGTGCCCACGATCCTCGCCACGAGCGCGTGGAAAGAGGGCGGCGTCCTTTTCCTCACCTGGAGCGGCGCTGCCTACGACCACTACTCCCTGCTGGCCGCGATCGAGGACGAGCTGGGGGTGGCGCGCCTGGGAGCGGCCGGGAAGGCCTCGCCGATGACCGACCTGATGGAGCGCTCCGGCTAGCTAGCCCGTCTTCAGCCCGGCCGGACCGAGCCTCCCCTCCCAGGTCGTGATGGACTCGAGGAACTCCTCGTCGACGCTGACGCCCAGGCCGGGGCCGGTCGGGACCTTCAGCCGGCCCTCGCGCAGCACGAAGGGCTCGGTGATGTCGCGGTGGTAGTAGCGGTCTGACGCCGACGTGTCGCCCGGGAGCGTGAAGTTCGGCATCGCCGCCATCGCCACGTTGCCGGCGCGGCCGATGCCGGTCTCGAGCATGCCGCCCATCCACACGGGCACGCCACGGTCCGCGCACAGGTCGTGGATGCGGCTCGCCTCGAGGTAGCCGCCGACCCGTCCGGGCTTGACGTTGATCACGCGGCAGGCGCCGATCTGGATCGCGTCCGCGGCCGCCTGCCAGGAGTGGATTGACTCGTCGAGGCAGATCGGCGTGCGCACGATCTTCGCCATCTCGGCGTGCGCAAAGACGAGCTCCTCGCGCATCGGCTGCTCGATCAGCAGCAGGCCGAACGCGTCCAGCAAGGCGAGATGCTCGGCGTCAGCGAGCGTGTAAGCCGTATTGGCGTCGACCTGCAGCGGGACGTCGCCGAACTTCTCCCGCACGGCGCGCACCGGCTCGACGTCCCAACCCGGCTTGATCTTGAGCTTGATCCGCCGGTAGCCCTGGTCGAGGTAACCGCCCACGGTGCGCAGCAGGTCGGCGATCGACGGCTGGATGCCGACCGAAACACCGCAGTCGACCTCGTCCCGGACGGCGCCGAAGAAGCTGCCGAACGAGCGGCCCTGCGTCCGGAGCTCGGCGTCCAGGACCGCCATCTCGATCGAGGCCTTGGCCATGTTGTGGCCGTGCACCGGGTGCAGCAGCGGGGCGACCTCGGCGGCGGCCAGCTCGCGGTCGAGAAGGCGCGGGAGCAGGTGATGGATGAGGACGTGCTGGGCGCCATCGACATACTCCGACGAATAGGTCGGCTCCTCTCCGGCCACGCACTCGCCCCAACCTTCGCCTGCATCGGTGATCGCCTTGACCAGGAGCACGTCCCGCTCCGTCTGGACACCGAACGAAGTCTCGAACGGCGCCACGAGCGGAAGGTGGATGCGCCGCAGCTCGACAGCCTGCAGCTTCATCCGGCGAGCCTGACGAGTCGCGCGACGTCGTCGGCCGTGAGCACAAGGTCTGCGGCGGCCGCGTTCTCCTCCAGCTGCCGAACGCTCGATGCGCCGGGGATGGCGACGACGTTCGGCTTGCGGACGAGCCAGGCCAGCGCGACCTGCGCCGGGGTCGCCTCGTGTCGTGCCGCGATGTCGCGCAGCGCCGCCACCAACGACTCGTTGCGGGCGCGCGCCGGGGCGGTGAAGTCGCCGCGAAAACGCCGGAAGTTCGCGGGCGGCGCCGACTGGTACTTGCCCGAGAGCAGTCCCTGGCCGAGCGGGCTGTAAGCGATCACGATCCGGCCTTCGCGCTGAGCCCATGGCACGAGCTGGCGCTCGGGCTCCGGGTGGACGAGGCTGAACCGGACCTGGTTCGACAACACCGGACCGCCCAGGGCTCGCTCGCACGCCTGCCAGGCGGCGAGGCTGTGGTTGCTCACCCCGACGTGGCGCACGAGACCGTCGTCGACCAGCTTTCGAAACCGGGACATCGTCGCGCCGGGCGGGAACAGCGGGCTCTCCCAGTGCTGCTGGTAGAGGTCGATCGCATCGACGCCGAGGCGCCGGGCGCTGGCGCGCGCCCGCGGTCCGGCCATGAAGGGCAGGCCGATAGGAAACAGCTTGGTGGCCAGGAACACGTCAGCGCGCCGCGCGCGAATCGCCTCGCCAACGATGCGCTCTGAGCGACCCAGGCCGTAGATCTCCGCCGTGTCGACCAGGTTGATGCCCAGGTCCAGCGCTCGCTGCAGGATCTCGCCCGCGACCCGGTCGTTGTACTCGCGGCCATAGCCCCACTCCGTGGACCCGAACTGCCAGGTGCCGAGGCCGATGACCGAGACGCGCGCGCCGCCTGCCTCGACGTACCTCACGAGCGGGCAGCCAGCCGGTCGTACACGATCTGCGACCAGGACTCCATCTGCAGGTAGAACCGGCGCATCTCGTCGAGCGTGAGCAGCTCGCCGGCGAGCTTCTTCGTCTCCCGGATGGCGATGTTCGGAGTGTCCCCGTCGACGAGGAACACGACACCCAGGTGCACCTTCGAGACAGGCGATGAGTCCTCGTTCAGAAAACCCAACAGGCTCGCCTCGAAGCGGCCGTCGTAGACGACCTCCTCCTCCCACTCGCGCTTCAAGCCGTCCAGGATGGGGTCGCCGGCCCCAAGGTCGCCGGGGTTGATGTGCCCGCCGACGCCGAGCGAGTACTGCTTGCGAAGACGCCGCTCCGAGGAGGCGCGGAGCCGGTGGGTGAGGAAGTAGCGGTCGCCGTGCCGGAAGACGACGTACGGGATGATCTGCTGAAAGCTCGGGTCGTTCTCCACCTCGGCGCGAGGCTTGAAGAAGTGCCGCTCGCGGACGAGGGCCTGGTGTCGATCGAGGTTGGTGGTCACGAAGCCGTGCCAGGCGCCGTCGGGAAACATGTCCTCGCTCCGGACGCAGAGCACCTCTTCGGCTGCCGCAGCCCTCATGTCGGAATCATCCGGACCAGCCCCCGGCCGAAGACGGCGATGAGCTCCGCCGTCCGGTCGATGTCGTCGTCGCGCACTGGAAGGAAGTAGATCCAGGCGGCGCTCTCCGTCGAGGTGGTGATCATCGTCCGCGCCGAGTCCGCGCTGGGATTGCCGCATGGGCCCTCGACGTCGGCGACACAGATGCGTCCGGCGACGTTGACGCGCTCCTTGCCGATGCCCTCGTAGCTCTCGTCCTTGTTGCCCAGCCGGATCACCAGCTCCTCTCCCTTGACCTTGCCGAGGTCGTACAGGCCGACCGGCACCTGCAGCTGCACCGACATCGCGTTCGCCACGTCGACGAGCGAGTTTATCCGCGGAAGTGGTTCGCCTTTCTTCATCCGCCGGAGCAGCGCCTCCGACGACGGGCGCATCCGGGTGGGGTCGGTGCCGTAGTTGCGGTACAGGGCCCTGGCGCGGTCGATGGGCCCGACGCCGCCCGACCGCGCCGCCTGCGAGGCGCGCTTGACCTCGAGCTCGAAATCATCCCGCGGCGGCTTGACCTCGAGCTCGAAATCATCCCGCGGCGGCGTCACCTCGAGCTCGTACAGCTCCAGCGCTATGACCTCGACCGGGATATCGCTGCGGACCTTCAAGCCAGGTATTCCAGGTGGTCGAAGAAGTTGGGATACGAGATCTCGACACACTCGGCGCCTTCGATCTCTGTCTTTCCGTCCGCGATCAGGGCCGCCACGGCCAGCGCCATCGCGATCCGGTGATCGCCGCGCGCGTCGACCCGCGCGCCTTCTAGAACCCGCGGCCCCTGGATCGTCCAGCCCTCGTCGTCGAGCTCGATGACGGCGCCCATGGCGCTGAGTCCCTCCGCCATCGCCACGAGCCGGTCCGACTCCTTGACCCGCAGCTCGGCAGCGCCCGCGATGACGCTCGTGCCCGGCAGCTGCGTCGCGACGACCGCGAGCAGGGGCAGCTCGTCGATCATCGCCGCCGCCGCGTCGTGGTCCACGCGCACCGGCCGCGCCCGGTCGCCGTGGCCGGCTTCGAGGTCGACGACCGGCTCGTTCGCCTCGAGTCGGGGCTTCGCCCGCCGGATCGCGAACCCGACGGAGGCCAGGACGTCTGCGAACGCGGTCCGGGTCGGATTGACGCCTACACCGAGCAGCCGCACGACGGAGCCGTGGACCAGCCCGGCGGCCGCCAGCCAGAAGGCGGCGGCGCTGAAGTCTCCGGGAACGTCGACGTCGAGCGGCGCAAGCTCGTCGGCGCGGCTGACCGCCGAGCGGAAACGGTCGACCTGGACCGGCGCGCCCATGGCCGCGAGCATCACCTCGGTGTGGTCGCGGGTCCGCACGCTCTCGACGACGGAGGTCGCGCCGTCGGCGTACAGCCCGGCCAGCAGGAGCGCCGACTTGACCTGCGCGCTCGGCACAGGCGCCTCGTATTCGATTCCCCGCAGCGGAACCTTGCCTCCGACCCGCAGGGGCGGCCAGTCCGCGGCCGCGCCCATGTCGCGGAGGGGGTCGACGACCCGGCCCATCGGCCGCCGAGAGAGCGACTCGTCACCCATGAGCTCGCTCACAAACGGCTGCGCCGCGAGCAGGCCCGCGAGCAGGCGCATGGTGGTGCCGGAGTTGCCGCAGTCGAGGGCGCCGGCCGACGCCCGCAGCCCGGACATGCCGACACCCCCAATCCTCGAGCCGTCGATGTCCACGCCGAGGGCGCGCATGCAGGACGCTGTCGACTGCACGTCCGCTCCCGGCGACAGGCCCCGGACGTGGCTCTCGCCGCTCGCGATCGAGCCCAGGATGAGAGCGCGGTGGGAGATGGACTTGTCGCCAGGAACCTTGATCGCTCCCTCGAGCCTGTGCGTGGGTCGGACGGTCGCGATCACGATTTCTCGGAATGCTGGTTGGCCCAGCGCTCCCGGACCGCCCGCGCCTCCTCGAACAGCTCGACCAGCCGTGGGTCGTCCGCCTCGAGGTGGCGGTACAGGCGCGCCAGCTCCTTGCTGATCGCGTCGAGGGCCTCGAGTAGGTTCTGCCGGTTCGTTCGCGCGACGCCCACGTACAGGTCGGGGTCGCCGGCCGCCAGCCGGCTCATGTCGCGAAAGCCGCCGGCCGCGAGGCGTGACGCCTCGGGCCAGTCGCTGCGCCCCGCCAGGGCGAGCACGTAGCCGATCGACAGCATGAAAGCGGCGTGGCTCACGCCGGCCACCTGGCGGTCGTGCGTGATCGCGTCCATGAACACCGGGTGCGCGCCGACCGCGGTGACCAGCTCGGTGATGCGCGCCTCGTCGCGCGTCAGCACCCACGGCGCGCCATCGAACATCTCTGCGTCCGCGCCGTCGATGCCCGAGGTCTCCTTGCCACACATGGGGTGGCCGCCGACGAGGTCGATCCCCTCGGCCGCGGCCCACTCCATGACCGTCGCCTTGGTGCTGGCCATATCGGTGATCGGAACGCCCCCCGCTTTCAGTGCGAGCTGCGCGAACAGCTCGCGCAGCGTGTTGATCGGCGCGCCGACGACGACGACCTCGGCCATCTCGACCACGGACAGGTCCGTGTTTGCGCTCGACACGATGTCGCGCTCCAGGGCTTTGCGCACGACGAGCGGGTTCTTGTCGCTGCCCACGAGGACGATGTCGGGCCGCGCCTTCTTGAGTGCCACCGCGAACGAGGAGCCCATGAGTCCGAGCCCGACGACCGCGACCGTCGCCACGGCGCCTCTAGGCCAGCTGCTTCTGCATCGCGCCGAGCAGCCGCCGCACGTCCGTCATCAGGTGGTCGAAGGCGTCGAAGTCCAGGGACTGCGCGCCGTCGGAGAGCGCCTGGTTCGGCGTCGGGTGGACCTCGATGATCAGTCCGTTCGCGCCCGCCGCAACGGCCGCGAGCGACATCGGCCCGACGAGAGACCAGCGTCCGGTCGCCTGCGACGGGTCGACGATGACCGGCAGGTGCGAGAGCTCGCGCACGAGGGGCACGGCGTTCAGGTCAAGGGTGAACCTGGTCGCGGTCTCGAAGGTGCGGATGCCCCGCTCGCAGAGGATCACGTCGCGGTTGCCCTGCGACAGGATGTACTCCGCGGCGAGCAGCCATTCCTCGATCGTCGATGACATGCCGCGCTTGAGGAGCACAGGCTTGCCCGACCGGCCCGCCTCCTGCAGGAGCGCGTAGTTCTGCATGTTGCGCGTGCCCAGCTGGAGGATGTCCGCGTACTGCGCGACGAGGGCGACGTCGCCCGGCGACACGACCTCGGTCACGACCTTGAGCCCGGTCTCGTCGCGCGCGGCGGCCATCATCTTCAACGCCGACTCGCCCAGGCCCTGGAACGAGTAGGGCGATGTGCGCGGCTTGAAGGCGCCGCCGCGAAGCACGCGCGCGCCCTGGGCGGCGACGTGGCGCGCCGTCTCGAGCAGCATCTCCTCGCCCTCGACCGAGCATGGTCCGGCCATGACCACGACCTCGTCGCTGCCGATCTTCACGCCGCCAACGTCGACGACCGTGTTGTTGCGCCGGAACTCGCGGCTCGCGAGCTTGAACGGCTTGGTGATCGGGATGATCTCCTGGATCCCGCCGAGGTGCGAGAACGCGTCCTTGTACGCATAGGCGTTGCCGCCGATGACCCCGAGCACGGTGCGCTCCTCGCCCCGGGACAGCTCGGCCTTGAGTCCGATCTCTTCGATGCGTTCGACGACAGCGTCGATCTCCGCCTTGGTCGCGCTGTGCGACATGACGATGATCATTGGCGCGACGACTCGAGGTCGACGAGGATCGCTTCCGCTCCGCGTAGGTACGCGAAGCGCATGGTCGCCTGGGGCCGCGGGGTGTTGTAGAGGATCAGCACCCGGATGCACATCGGGATCCCCCGTGGGTTCGGCTGCCGCACGTTCATGTCGTGGCCGCAGAGCAGCGCGACCTTGCGACGTCTGACGGGTCGAGGTCGTTGAGGCGCGTGATCTCGCGCAGCAGCTCCTCGGTGGCTTCGTTGATCGCCTCCGCCGTGTTCGCCGCCGCCGTCGTCGCGCCGCGAATCCCTCTTACCGGCAAACCTTCAAGAGCTCCCTGACCAGCGAAACCCCGTCGCCCGCGCGGTCGATCTCGTCCACGATGGCGCTGCCGACGACCGCGGCGTCGAGCTTCCCGCGCAGCGCCTTGAGGTGGTCCTGACGCGAGATGCCGAACCCCGCCGCGACGGGGAGGGTGGTGCGGCGCTTGACCTCCGCGAGCAGCTCGAGGATGCCCGGCGGCAGGTCCTTGCGCACGCCGGTGATGCCGGTGACGGTGACGCAGTAGACGAACCCCGTCGAGTGCGAGCAGATCGCGGCGATGCGGTCCGGGGGCGAGGTCGGGGCGACCATGAACACGGTGTCCAGGGAGGCTGAGCGCAGCCAACCCGCGATCGGCTCCGCCTCCTCAATGGGAAGATCGGGCACGATCACGCCCGACACCCCGGCCTGGGCCGCCTCGGCCGAGAA
>VBJE01000264.1 GCA_005879675.1 Chloroflexota bacterium | reverse complement strand
TCCTCGGGCGCACTCGCGACGACGCGGCAGGCGAGGGGTTCGACAAGGCGGCGCGCATGCTCGGCCTTGGTTTTCCCGGTGGCCCGGCGCTCGATCGCCTGGCCCGTCGCGGGGACGCAGCGCGCCAACCGCTGCCAAAACCCTCGCTCCCGGGGCTCGAGTACAGCTTCAGCGGCCTTAAGACCGCCCTCCTGTACCGGCTGCGCGACCTCGGAGCGTCGGTCACGGAGCAGGACAGAGCGGACCTGGCGGCCGCTTTCGAGCGCTCGGTCGTCGAGTCCCTGCTCGAAAAGCTCGACCGGGCGCTGGACGAAGCACCGGTGCCAGAGGTGGTCGTTGCCGGGGGTGTGGCCGCCAACACCCTCCTGCGGAGCCGTGCGGCGGAGGTGGTGGGCGACCGAGCACGGCTGACGATGCCACCGCTCGAGCTCTGCACCGACAATGCCGCCATGATCGCCGCGGCCGGGTTCCATGCCGCCAGAGTCCCGGCCGACGTCGAGCCCTCGCTAGGCTGGTAGCCGGATGGGCGTCAAGGGCTGGTCGGTGGTCTTCAAGGGAGAGCGGCTGCAGGCCGAGCTGATCGCGGCCATCCTCGAGGCCGACGGCCTCCGTGTCGAGGTCTTCGGGGACAACGCCTACGGGGTCGGGATCGACCTCACCGCCGCCCGCCTGCTGGTGCCCGAGGAGGAGGCGGAGGCCGCCCGGAGCCTCATCCGCCAGGCCCAGGAGGCTCCGCTGCCTCCCGACGACGAGAAGGACGTTTAGCACGTGGTCCCGTCAGGTATTAGTATTTAGCAGTCGACCTGCCAGAGTGCTAACGCTCGGGCGTGGGGAGTGCTAATCACCGATCAGCTGAGGAGGGCTGCACATGAACCTGAGACCGTTGGGCGACCGCGTGGTGGTCAAGCCCGTCGAGCGCGAAGAGAAGACCAAGAGCGGGATCGTCCTTCCGGACACCGCCAAGGAGAAGCCCCAGGAGGGGATCGTCGAGGCCGTGGGTACCGGAAGGATCCTGGACAACGGCACCAAGGTGCCGATGGAGCTCAAGGTCGGCGACAAGGTGCTCTACGCGAAGTACGCCGGCAACGAATTCAAGGTCGAGGAGATCGAGTACCTGATCGTGTCCGAGAAGGACGTCCTCGCCGTCGTCGGCGCGAACGGCAAGAAGTAACAAAAGAAGAGGGGAACGCATATGGCAAAAACAGTCACATTCGATGTTGAGGCGCGACAGCACCTCAAGAAGGGCATCGACACCGTTGCCCAGTCGGTACGCATCACGCTGGGCCCGAAGGGCCGCAACGTGGTGCTGGAGAAGAAGTTCGGCGCACCGACAGTCACCAACGACGGTGTGACGATCGTGCGCGAGATCGAGCTGAAGGACCCGATGGAGAACACGGGCGCGCAGCTCCTGCGCGAGGTCGCGACCAAGACGAACGATGTCGCCGGTGACGGCACCACGACCGCGACGCTCCTGGCCCAGACCATGATCAACGAAGGCTTCCGCAACGTCACTGCCGGCGCCAACCCGATGCAGCTCAAGGTCGGCATCGAGAAGGCGGTCGAGGCTGTGGTCGAGGAGATCAAGAAGCTTTCTGTGCCCGTCAAGGGCCACGAGGACGTTGCCCACGTGGCGGCGATCTCGAGCCAGTCCGAGCAGATCGGCAGTCTCATCGCCGACGCGATGGACAAGGTCGGCAAGGACGGCGTGATCACCGTCGAGGACAACCAGGCCATGGCCACCGAGCTCGAGGTGGTCGAGGGCATGCAGTTCGACCGCGGCTACGTCGCGGCGTACATGGTCACCAACCCCGACCGCATGGAGGCGGTGCTGGATGAGCCCTTCGTGCTCATCACGGACCGCAAGATCTCGTCCATCCAGGACCTGCTCCCCGTGCTGGAGAAGGTCGTGCAGATGGGCAAGCCGCTCCTGATCGTGGCCGAGGACGTCGAGGGCGAGGCGCTCGCCACCCTCATCGTCAACAAGCTGCGCGGAACTTTCACCGCCGTCGCGGTCAAGGCTCCTGGCTTCGGCGACCGCCGCAAGGCGATGCTCGAGGACATGGCCATCCTGACCGGCGGCACCGTGGTCTCCGAGGACCTCGGCCTGAAGCTCGACCAGACGAAGATCGAGCAGCTGGGCAAGGCTCGCAAGGTGACGGTAACCAAGGACGACACCACGATCGTCGTCGATGCCGAGAACGACCCGAAGCGGATGGCCGCCATCCAGGGCCGCATCAAGGCGATCAAGGTCCAGATCGAGGAGACGACCTCCGACTTCGACAAGGAGAAGCTGCAGGAGCGGCTGGCCAAGCTGGCCGGCGGCGTTGCGGTCATCAAGGTCGGGGCGGCCACCGAGGTCGAGCAGAAGGAGAAGAAGCACCGCATCGAGGACGCGCTGAGCGCGACCAAGGCTGCGGTGGAAGAGGGCATCGTGGCGGGCGGCGGCACCGTGCTGCTGAACGCGCAGAAGAAGCTCGACGGCGGGCTCGGCCTCAAGGACGACCAGGCGACAGGTGTCGCGATCGTCCGCAAGGCGCTCGAGGAGCCGGTCAAGCAGATCGCCCTCAACGCCGGCAAGGAAGGCTCGCTCATCGTCCAGCAGATCCGGACGAGCAAGCCGGGCGAGGGCTACGACGCCCTGAACGACAAGTTCGTGAACATGTTCGAGGCGGGCATCGTCGACCCGGCCAAGGTCACCAGGTCAGCGCTGCAGAACGCGGCGTCGATCGCAGCCATGGTGCTGACGACCGAGGCGATGGTCACCGAGGTGCCTGAGGAGAAGCGGAACTCCGGGATGCCGGGCGGCATGTCGCCCGACATGATGTAAAGAAGTGTCCTCCCCATTCATGGGGAGGTGGCGCCGAAGGCGCCGGAGGGGTTGGTCCCCTTTAAGTCCTTCGGTCCAGGGATGGAGCCCCCCGCCTGCGGGGGGCTCTTTCTTTTCCGGCCGGCTCCTCGACCGGGATGATGCCGCCGATCCCGGCCACTCTCCGCGCTGCGATCGTGATGCCGATCGGAAGCAGGATCATCACCGTGGCGACGATCACGGACAGAGCGTCGGGGAGCCGCTGGGGGTCGCGCAGGCCGAGGTAGGTGAGGTAGCCGCCGGCGGCGGCGGTCAGCAGGACGATGAGGACTGAACCGCCGAGCGCCCACAGGCGGTACTCGCGGTAGAGCGGAGGCGCCTGGCGGCTCACCAGTCGAAGGAGCCACCACGCGGTGAGACCGTTGAGGACCAGGCCGCTGACCACCGCGCAGGCGGCGATGCCGATCCGGAAAGCGACGAGGTGCGCCATCACGAACGCGGACGCGTTGACGGCGAGGATGCCGATGGGCGTGATCACGCCCAGGGCTAGGAGGACGAGCTCTCTAAGGCGTCTTGACCGAAGCGTCTAGTGGCCGCAGCCGCAAGCCTGCGCGCCGCCGGCATCGTCGCCCGTGTCGAACGAATGGCCGCAGGAGCAAGAGTGCACGGCGTTCGGGTTGTGGACCGTGAAGCCGGCGCCCATCAAGCTGTCGACGTAGTCGATCTCGGAGCCTCGGATGTACGACACGCTGAAGTCGTCGACCAGGATCTGCACGCCCTCGTGATCGACGACGAGGTCGTCCGCGCGGCGCTGGTCGTCGAAAGCCATGCCGTACTGCATTCCCGAGCAACCGCCGCCGCTGACGAAGAGGCGCAGCGCGAGCTGCGGGTTGTCTTCCTTGGCCAGGAGCTCCTTGAGGCGAGACGAGGCCACAGAGGTTAGTGAGACGACAGCTTGTTCGATCACGGCCTAAATCCTACCAGAGGTCCTATCGGCGGCCGAGCTTGAAACCTTTCTTGTCCTTCTGGTCGCTGGCGGTCGAGCCGGCGATCAGCTGCCCCAGCTGCTCCACCCCGCGGGAGATCTCGCTCTTCGGGTCGGTCAGGACCAGGATCTCGCCTTTGACCGCCGCCTCGTCGGGCTTGGTGCCGTCGAAGCCGATCTCGATCGCGAGCTCCTGCTTGAGCGTGCGCACGACGTCTTCCTTGCTCACCACGGACTTCGGCACCTTGTTGTTGAGAGCGAGGATGACGCGGCCGGGGACGATGTTCAGCACGTTGGTGAAGATGTTCAGCAGCTCACCGACGTCCTTCAGGGAGGACAGCTCGGGGGTGACCAGGACGAGCACGCGCTGCGAGTGGTCGAGGACGCTGATGACGATGTCTGTGAACGCCACGCCGAGGTCGAAGACGATGTACCTGAAGGCGTTGACGAGGATGCCCATCGCCCGGTTGACCAGGTCGACGGTGATGAGGTCAGCCTGCTCCGCCCGGAGCACGCCCGGGAGCAGCATCATGCCGGCCGGGTGGTGAAGGATCGCGCCGAGCACGGCCTCCTCGAAGTTCTGGGGCGGGACCTGGCTGGCAGCGGCGAGGCATCCTGTCGGGGTGAGGTAGGAGATGAGCGCCGCGTGGTTGTACGGCAGGGCAAGGTCGACCAGCAAGACCTCGCCCGGGAACCGGCGGGCGAGCGAGGCCGCCAGGTTCACGGCGATCGTCGTCCGCCCCGAGCCGCCCTTGGGCGAGTAGATGGCGACGGTCGAGGCAGCCTGCTCCGGGGCGACCATCCGGGCGCGGGCGATCAGATTGGGGAGCGTGTCCTTGCGTTGCTCGACGAGCTTGGTGAGCTCGATCAAGGCGTCGGACTCCGCCGGAACGGTCGCGTAGAGGGTCTTCCGATCGAGCGTCAGCAGGCGGCAGTCCTCGAGCGCGCGGACGCTGGCCGTGCGGGTTTCTTCGGAGATCAGGGCCATCTCGCCGAAGAAGTCGTCCGGTCCCATGAGCGCGATCGTGATCGTGTGGCCGGGAGACTCCTCGACGTAGACCTCGCAGCGGCCCGACTCGACGATGAACATCGTGTCGCCGGGGTCGCCCTGGTGGACGATGACGGAGCCTCGCGCGGCCGAGGCCGGCGCGAGGCGGCGAGCCAGGGCGTGGAGGATGTTGTCAGGCAACGTGAAGAAGATCGCGACCCGCTCCAGGATCTGGAAGCGCCTGCGCAGCTCGTCCGGGGAGCCCGTGGTCGAGTGGTCGTTGTCGCTCACGCCGCTGGGAATTATAGGTACGGGGTCTCGATCTCCCCTCTCCCTTCACGGGGAGAACGTGGGAACGAGGGTGCCGGGTTCCCATTCAGGCCGTTGGTAGACTTAGCCGCTGTCGGTCCCGTGGTGTAGCCTGGCCAAACACGCGGCCCTGTCAAGGCCGAGAACGCCGGTTCGAATCCGGTCGGGACCGCCATGCACCCGAGCAGAGGCGCTCGCTGGAGAGGTGGCCGAGTCCGGTTGAAGGCGACGGTCTCGAAAACCGTTATGGGTCACTGGCCCATCGAGAGTTCAAATCTCTCCCTCTCCGCCACCCCGGCCACTAACTGGCAGCCCGTCCAGGTGCACCCGGCGTAAGCGAATCCATTCATCGACTACGGCAGCCCGCTCGGGGTAACCTACTTTCAACTGTCATTCGGTTGGTGGAGGAAGCAACGCATGCCGCTTTACATGGACGTTCATGAGAGCCTGCCCGACGGCGCCACTGCCGCGGACGTCGCCAACGCTCACAAGGCGGATCTCGCCAAGCAGGCCGAGTACGGCGTGAACTACAAGAGCTACTGGGTGGACGACAAAGCCGGCAAGGTCTTCTGCCTGGTCGAGGCCCCGGACGCCGAGACCGCGGCCCGCGTGCACCGCGAGGCACACGGCCTGGTCGCCGACCACATCTACGAGGTCGCCGAGGGCTAAGCCCCGCCGAGTGTGTGCTAACCGGGCGTTGGGAGGCGCTTCAAAGCCCGGCCAGCGCACACTCGATGCAAGGCCGCCCCAGATGCCGCTGGCTTAGATGAATACGATCGCTTCGTAGATTGGGCCGCGTGTGAACCAGTCGCCCGAGAACGTCACGTGCATGGCGTTCTGCTCCCACGGGTCGTTCACCCAGTAGTCCGCTGCTCCGTTCACTCCGGTCAACGTCACGAAGTGCGTGCCGCCGCTGGGTAGGTTCATCCCCACGATGACCGGATGTCCGGCGGACACATGAGACCGGATCCACGACGGACTGGGATCGAAGACCATGACCGTCCGGTGCCCTGGCACGGAGAGCGCCGAGTTGAAGATCGACCCGCTGCCGTCGAACCACCCTCCATGCGCGGCGATCGTCGCCG
>VBJE01000263.1 GCA_005879675.1 Chloroflexota bacterium | reverse complement strand
TCGTGCTCGTCTTCGCCTGGAACGAATACCTGATCGCCCTGTTCCTGACCAGCGCCAACGCGCAAACGCTGCCCCTGACGGTGGCCGCCCAGAACGCCACCCGCGGACCGCAGTGGTGGTACATGTCGGTCCTGATCCTCATCATGATCGGCCCGGTGATCGCCATGGCGATCGCGCTCGAGCGCTACATCGCACGAGGCCTGCTGGTCGGGGCGGTCAAGGGGTGAGCGTCCACGAGATCGTCAGCGTCACCGCTCACGACGTGCGTTTTCCCACGTCGCGCACCCTTGCCGGCTCCGACGCCATGCACACCACGCCCGACTACTCGGCGGCGTACGTGGTCTTGAGGACCGACGCCGCCGACCACCTCGAAGGCCACGGGCTGGCCTTCACGCTGGGGCGGGGCACCGAGGTGCTCGTCGCCGCGATCAACGCCCTGGCGCCGATATTGATAGGGCGCAGCCTCGAAGAGATCACATCCGACATGCGTGGCTTCTGGCGATCCATCACCGGCGAGCAGCAGCTGCGGTGGATCGGCCCGGAGAAAGGCGCCATCCACCTCGCATCCGCCGCCCTGATCAACGCGGTGTGGGACCTCTACGCGAAGGCAGAGCGCAAGCCGTTGTGGAAGCTGCTTGTGGACATGACCCCCGAAGAGCTCGTGGCCGCCATCGACTTCCGCTACATCAGCGACGCGCTGACCGCGGACGAGGCGCTGGCCATCCTGAAGGGGATGGCGCCGACGCGGGCGGCGCGCGAGGCGGACATCCTGCGCTCCGGCTACCCGGCCTACACGACGTCGGCGGGCTGGCTCGGCTACTCGGACGAGAAGTTGCGGGCCCTCTGCCGGGAGGCGGTGGCGGCCGGGTGGACGCACGTGAAGATGAAGGTCGGGCAGCGCATCGAAGACGACGTGCGCAGGGCGAGGATCGTGCGCGAGGAGATCGGCCCCGAGCGTCGCCTGATGATGGACGCCAACCAGGTCTGGGAGGTGGGGGACGCGATCGCCAACGTCAGGCAGCTCGCGGAGTTCGAGCCCTACTGGATCGAGGAGCCGACCAGCCCCGACGACGTGCTGGGGCACGCGACCATCGCCCGGGCGATCGCGCCGATCAAGGTCGCGACCGGCGAGCACTGTCAGAACCGCGTCATCTTCAAGCAGCTGTTCCAGGCGGAGGCGATCGGTTTCTGCCAGCTGGACGCGTGCAGGCTGGGCGGCCTGAACGAGGTCCTCGCCGTGCTTCTCCTGGCCGCAAAGTTCGGCGTGCCCGTGTGCCCGCACGCCGGCGGCGTCGGACTGTGCGAGTACGTGCAGCACGTCTCGATGTTCGACTACATCGCGGTGAGCGGCTCGCTGGACAACAGGGTGCTGGAGTATGTCGAGCACCTGCACGAGCACTTCCTCGACCCGGTCGTGATCCGCGACGGCTGCTACATGGCCCCGTCGGCGCCCGGCTGGAGCATCACCATGCGCCCGGAGTCGATCCGCGAGTACGAGTTTCCTTCCGGACCCGCCTGGAACAGCGCTTGACGGGTGTGGTCGTGCCGGAGCTGGGCCTGTACCTGGCCCGGGTCGGCGGGGCGGTGTTCGTCAGGCGGGCGGGGGAGTGGAACCGCATGCGCAGCGGCGCCTCGCTGGATCAGCTGATGACACGCAGCCTCGCCGAGCTGCACGAGCTTCTCGACAGCGAGCTCGTCCCGGCGGTGCTGCCCGGCCACGCCCGGATCGAGGCGCCCATCGAGAGCCAGGAGGTGTGGGCGGCCGGGGTCACGTACCGGCGCAGCCTCGACGCGCGCGCGGACGAGGCCGTGAGCTCCGACCCGTACGACCGCGTCTACACGGCGGAGCGGCCGGAGCTTTTCTTCAAGGCCACGGCCGATCGGGTCCGGGGCCCGGGCGAGCCGGTGTCCATCCGCTCGGACTCGAGCTGGGACGTGCCGGAGCCCGAGCTGGCGGTGGTCTGCAACAGCCGGCTCGAGGTGGTCGGCTACACGATCGGCAACGACGTGAGCTCGCGCAGCATCGAGGGCGAGAACCCCCTCTACCTGCCGCAGGCCAAGGTGTTCGACGGGTGCTGCTCGCTGGGGCCGGCGATCGCCCTCGCCTGGGATTACTCGCCAGAGGACCGGCGCATCGAGCTCGAGATACACCGCGATGGCAGCATCGTCTTCAGGTCGGAAACCTCGACGTCCGCGATGCGGCGGTCCATCCCGGACCTCGTCGCCTACCTGGCCCGCGACCAGCGCTTTCCCGCCGGTTGCGTCCTGCTCACCGGGACGGGCATCGTCCCGCCGCGCAATTTCACCCTGGGGGAGGGCGACGTCGTGACGATCCGGATCGACGGCCTCGGGGAGCTGACCAATCCGGTCCGGCGTCATGCCCCTGGGAAATCGGCCTAGGCGCCTTCCTTCAGCAAGCCCTCGAGGTCGAGCCGGCGGTTGTCGAACGTGAGGCGACCCTCGGCGTCGCGCGGCCACTCTGCCTGAGGACGGTCCCAGCAGAGCTCGAGGCCGTTGCCGTCGGGGTCGCGGAGATACAACGCCTCGTGCGTGCCATGGTCGTTGAAGCCGTCGAGGGGCCAATCCGCGGCGACGAGCCGGCGGAACGCATCGCCGAGCGCGGCTCGCGTGGGATAGCGGATCGCGACGTGGTAGAGACCGGTGGTTCCGGGAGGCGGCGGAGACCCGTTTTTCGACTCCCATGTGTTGAAGCCGAGATGGTGGTGATAGCCGCCGGCGGAGATGAACAAAGCCTGCGGCAGGCGCGCGATGACATCGAAACCCAGGACGTCGACGTAGAAGTGGTGGACGCGATCGATGTCCGCGGTCTTCAGGTGCACATGCCCGATGCTCACGCCAGGGTCGATCGGCCGCTCGCTTCGCTCGAGCGGCGCGACGCCGCTCGCCGTCCTGGCATCGGCGCTCATACCGTCTTGCTGCCAGTCGGGCCCGCCAGCTTCCACCCGCTCTGCCACGGCCAGTTGTTCTGGATCTGAAGCATGATGTTCAGGAGCGCCATCGCCTCGAGTGCGCGAGCCATGGCAAGTGGCCCAGCGTCTACGGGACGGAATCCAATGGACTCGGCAAAGGCCAGGACCTTTTGCTTCGCCTCCTGGTCATCACCGGCGACGAATGCATCGAGGTTGGTGCCGTCGACCTTGGGGTCCGCCATCTTCGAGGCGAACGCGTAGTTGAACGCCTTGACCACGTGCGCCTTCGGCGCCTGCTTCTGAATTCGTTCTGCCGTCGATGAGCCGTCAAGCACCTGTCCCGGGTCCTTGGGGTTGACGCGGTTCGTGACGTCGACGATCACCTTGCCGTCCAGCTCCGCGGCGAGCACGCCGACAACCTCGTCGACCTTGTCCGCAGGCACCGCGAGCACGACCAGCTCCGCGTCTTGGACAGCGTCCCTGCTCGATCGCGCGGCGTTGGCTTTCGTGGCCCTGGCGGCTTCTTCGGCGTGCGCCGGATTTTTGGCCGCGAGCGTCACCTTGTGGCCTGCCCGGGTAGCCGAACCCGCCAGTGCCTTGCCGACATTCCCGGAGCCGATGATCGCAACCTTCATGCTCAAGTCCTCCTCCGACCTGTATACGCCGACTTATTGAACAGGCGCCAGTTCGGCTCTATTCGGGCGGTGCGCGATGCGGACGAGGATCGAGGACGCGGCGATGCTGACCACCACGGCTCCGATGAGTCCCGCGCTCACATCTTTGCTGATGAAGCCCGCGGCCAGCGCCAACGCACCGAGCACGTAGCTGAACTCGCCCACCTGTCCCAGTCCGACCGCAACCTGCAAGGTCCTCGCGCCGAGGTGGCTGAACCGCGCCAGGAGCCACACCACCAGCACCTTGCCCCCGATGACCATGCCCAGGAACGCGAGCAGCCAGGGGAGCGCTCGGCGCAGGTCCGTCGGGTCGATCACCGTGCCGAGCGCGACGAAGAACATCACCGCGAAAAGGTCACGGAACGGCAACAGGCGCTGACGGGCTTCGGCCGCTATCGGACTCTCCGTGATCGCGAGCCCGGCGACGAATGCTGCGAGCGCGAGAGGTATGCCAAAAAAGCGCGACCCGACGCCGGCGACGAGCAGGCCGCTCGCCACCGACACGAGCAGGAACAGGTCGTGCTCCGTCTGGAGGCGGCGCAGAAGCCATGGCAGCACGAACGCGGCCACCGCCGACAGCACTCCGAACGCCACGACGCCGGCGATTGCGGTGAGGCCCGAGCGGCCACCGATGCCCAGGATCACGACAAGGATCAGCGCGCAGCTCACGCCGACAAGGTCCTGGATGAGGCTCCAACCCAGGAGCACCTCGTCGGTCCGTCTGTCGGTCGTGCGGCGGCGGCTCCGCGTGATGTTCACGACGACGACGCTCGACGACATCGCGATCGACAGGCCGATCATCGCCGAGCCCGCGGGCGGGATACCGAGCGCCAGGCACGACGCCGCGCTCACGGCCCAGGTGACCACAACCTGGATCGGGGTCAGAAGGAGGAGCCGCCGGCCCTCGCGGGCCAGGGGAAGGGGGTTGATCTCGATGCCGACCTCGAACAGGAGGAGGACGACGCCGACGTCGGCAAGGATCGAGAGCTGCTCGTGGTTGGCGACATAACCCGGCGTGAACGGCGAGACCACCACCCCGACCAGCAGGTATCCGATGACGGCCGGCAAGCCGAGTGCCCGCGCACCGCGCCCCGCCAGGGCGGCCAGGAAGAGGAGCAGCCCCAGCTCGAGGATGGCCGGCGCGGTGCGGTCCACTGCCGGGAGAATAGGTGACCCCGATGCCTGACCTGAAGTGGCGGCCGGCCAGACCACCCGCGCGCGAGCCGATCGCCGGTGAAACCGTGGTCCTCGAACCGCTTGATCCCGACCGGCATGGCGCCGATCTCTTCGCCGCGAGCTCCGGCGCCGAGGCGACCTGGTTCTACCTGCCGTACGGGCCGTTCGAGGGCAGGGAGGAGTTCATGGCGTGGCTTCGCGAGCGAGCCCCGCTGGATGATCCCCTGGCTTTCGTCATCATCGATCGCGCAGCCGAAGCGGCGCGCGGCATCGCCACGTTCATGAGCATCGTGCCCGACCACGGGGTGATCGAGCTCGGTCACATCTGGCTTTCGCCGGCGCTCCAGCGGACGCGCCAGGCAACCGAGGCGATTTACCGGATGGCCCGGCATGCGTTCGAGGATCTCGGCAACCGCCGGCTGGAGTGGAAGTGCGATGCGGCCAACTCCGGCTCGCGACGCGCCGCCGAGCGATTTGGCTTCACGTTCGAGGGCGTCTTCCGCCAGCACCGCATCGTCAAAGGCCGGAACCGCGACACGGCGTGGTACTCGATCACCGACGTCGAGTGGCCGAGCAGGCGAGCAGCCTTCGACGCCTGGCTTGCGACGGCGAACTTCGATGAACAGGGCGCCCAGCGAAGGTCGCTGGCCGACATCCGGAGTGGAATACACGAGGCTACGCGCGGATAGCGGTGATTGACATGGCTGCAACAAAAGACACGATCGAGGCCGCGCTGGAGCGCGGGCACACGATCGACATCACGACCACGGGCCGCCGGAGCGGCATGCCGAGGCGGATCGAGATCGTTTTCCACAACATCGAGGGCCGGATCTACATCAGCGGCATGCCGCGCCCTGAGAAACGAGACTGGCTGCTCAACCTCGAGGCGGATCCACGATTCACCTTTCACCTGAAGGGACGCACCGCCGCTGACCTGCCCGCGACCGCGAGGGTCATCGACGATGAGGCCGAGCGGCGCAGCATCGTGCCTCACGTGGCGCGGGCCTGGAGACGAAACGACATCGACGAGATGGTTCGCTACAGCCCGCTGATCGAAGTCACGTTCGACTCATCGATTCCACGTAGTGACGGCTGATCCGAGCCACCAGCGCGGCCGGTTAGTGCTGGCTGACGACGATCCCGGGCCGGCGTCAATGATGAAACCGCCTGTTTGCACAAAAGTGTGGAATCCGAGCGAATGAAGCGCTCGTTTTGCGCATAAGGTGCGGAATCTGAACTGCGCCTCCGTACCCTGCGGGCCTCCTCCCATGAATCGGGAGGAGTAAGTAAGAAGCGCCGCCTGACCCGTCAGGACGGCGCTTCCTTGGGGAGGGGCTTTAGCTGCAGCCTGTGGTTGCGCCGCAGTTCAGGCACTTGTAGCAAGAGCCTGAACGCACCGTGATCGATCCGCAGTCCGCGCACGCGGGCGCGTCGGTGTTCACGAAGGCGATCTTTTGCGTGGAGACGCCGTTCGTGGTCTTGTTTTGAGGTGCGCCCTGCGCCCGCCCGGCCGGCGCCGCTATGACCTTGAACTCCGGCTCGCCCGGCTTCGGATCTGTTTGGGGTGCGGCCGGCTCGTCACGGCGGATGATGCCCGCCTCGTCCTGGTCCTC
>VBJE01000262.1 GCA_005879675.1 Chloroflexota bacterium | reverse complement strand
CGTCCACCTCTACCCCCTTGGCGAGCAGACGCCCCGAGTTGACCTCAATGGTCGATGCCGCGTAGGCGACCACCGCCAACAGCAGCACTGCCAGCGCCACCACCGGCGCAGGCCTTAACAACCGCCACAGGACGCCGACCATATGCTCCTCCTTCGCTTACGGGATCCAGGCGCGAGCGGATCTTATGTCAGTCAGCTCGCCTTAGGAAGAGCCGCCTCGAGTTCGGTCGTCGGCTTCACCTCGCGCGATGCCGGCAGCGTGAGGTGCATGCGCAGGTTGCCGGAGTCGTCGAAGTCCGCCCACAGCCGGCCCCTCATCGCCGCCGCGAGCTCGCGCGAGATCGCGAGCCCCAGCCCCACACCGCCCGCGGCGGCTGAGCGCGAGGGGTCCGCGCGGTAGAAGCGGTCGAACATGCGGTCTGGGTCCGGCCGGTGCGCGCCGGCCGGGTTCGAAACCACGGCCTCGACCGCGGCACCACTCCGTCGAGCCACGGCGGCCACCGTGGACCCGTCGGGCGCGTACTTCACGGCGTTGTCGAGCAGGTTGTCGAGGATCTGGTGCAGTCGCTCCGGGTCGGCGGCCACCGGCGGGATATCGTCGGGGACGTTGAGCGAGAGCGCCAGGCCGCGAGCACGCGCCCTCGGCTTGACGATCTCCAGCTCCTGCTCCAGCTGGCCGCCCAGGTCGACCGACGTGATGTGCATCGAGATCGACCCGGCTTCGACTCGAGCGAGGTCGAGCAGCTCCTGCGCCATCCGCAGCACGCGCTCCGACTCCTCGTGGACGATGGTCGCCGCCCGGGTCCGCTCCTCCTCGCTCAACAGGCTGCCGTCGACCAGCGCCTGACTGAACCCGATCAGGCTCGTCAGCGGCGTCTTCAGCTCATGGGAAACGTTGGCGAGGAAATCGCGCTGGACCTTGCGCGCGCGCTCGACCGCCTCGCCCATGCGGTTGAACGCGGAGCCCAGCATGCCGATCTCGTCCTGCCCCCCGATGCTCACGCGCCGCGAGTAGTTGCCCGCGGCGATGTCCTCGGCCGCGGACGCAAGCTGAGTCAACGGACGCGTGACCGAACGGCTCACGAGGAGGATGAGGAGCATCGCCACCACGAGCGCCGCTCCGCCGGCTTGGAGCAGCTTTGTCGCCAGGTCGCCGGCGGCCGCCGTCGCCGCCAGAGCCTGGGGTTGCGCGACCACCACGAAAGCCGCCCGAAGCGGGTCGCGCGCCGGGGCGAGGGGAGCCGCGGCCGCGAGGAACGGTTCGCCGTCGAGGGAAGCGCGTGCCTCGCCGATGTTGGCCACACGTTTCGACGCGTTGACCACGATCACCGTGCCCAACGTCTGGTCGCTCTCGCTGTCGAACACCACTCGGCGCTGCCGGTCGAGCAACAGCACCCGGTTGCCGTTGACCCCGGGCACGATCGCACGAAGCCGGTCCTCGAAGGTCGCCACGTCGGCCTGCGGGCAGCCCGCCGCTCCCGCGTTGGTCACAGCACCTATCGGATTGGCGCACTCCTGGTGCCGGACAAGCGCCTGCGCCGTGACGGCCTCGCGGTCGAGCTGGTCCTGGACGCTCTGAAACTCGAGGTCGCGCACGAACACCCAGGTGAGAGCGCCGGCGAGCAGAAGGCTGATGGCGACGATTCCCGCCGCGGCGGCAAGCAGACGAAAGCGAAGGGTCAGGTGCCTGCCAGCTCCAGGCGATAGCCGACGCCCCACACCGTCTGGATGCTCGGGTCGGTGACCTTGGCGCCGGCGAGCTTCTCGCGGACCTGCTGCACGTGCACGTCAACCGTGCGCGTGTAGCCCGGAAAGTCGTAGCCCCAGACGAGGTCGAGCAGCTCGCTGCGCTGGAACACGCGGCCGGGATGCCGCGCCAGGAGGGCAAGCAGGTCGAACTCCTTGGGCCTGAGCTGGACGCGCTCGGCGCCAAACCGCACCTCATGCCTCTCGATGTCCACCTCGAGCTTCCCGGCGCGCACGAGCTTTGGCTGGTCGGGTTCGGTCCGCGCGCGCCGCAGCAACGCCTTCGCGCGCGCGACGAGCTCCTGCGGATGGAATGGTTTGGTGAGGTAGTCGTCGGCGCCGACCTCGAGCCCGACGACCTTGTCGGTCACCTCGTCGCGCGCGGTGAGCATGATGATCGGGACCTGGCTCTGCTTGCGGATCTCCTTGCAGATGGTCAGCCCATCCGTGCCGGGAAGCATGATGTCGAGGATCACGAGGTCGGGCTTCACCTGGCCGAAGCGAGCGACAGCCTGCGCGCCGTCCCCCACGCCCTCGACCTCGAAGCCCTCGCGCGTCAGGTAAAGCCGCGCCAGCTCGACGATGTGCTTCTCGTCATCGACGACGAGGATCTTCGAGTTCATCGTGGCTCCCATGGCGTCAAATTCATCACCGCGGCGTCAGCCGGCTGTCTTACAAAGGTCAGCGAAATGTAACCGCGGGCTATTTTGCCCCCCTGGCCCGCGGCCGGCGCCCCTCTTCCGACCTGAGGACGAGCTTGAGAGGGTTGCCGACCAGGCCGAAGCGATCGCGGACCTTCTTCTCCAGGTAGCGCCGGTAAGAGAAGTGCAACAGGCCGGTGTCGTTGACGAACATGACCACGGTCGGCGCCTCGTCCTGCGACGGTGCGCCCTGCGCGCGCCCGCCCGCCTGCGTCGCGTACGTCAGCTTCAGCCGGCGACCCTTGAAGGACGGTGGCGGGTGTTCGAGAAAAGCCTCGCGCAAGACACGGTTCAGCTCGTTTGGCGGCATCTTGATCCGCCTCTGGCCGACGACCTCGAGCGCCACCGGAAGGAGCGCCCCGATCCCCTCGCTCGTCTTCGCCGAAAGCGGCACCACCGGTGCGAAGGCCGCGAACTTGAAGTCCGACGCGAGGGCTTTGCGCCAGTGGGCCGGCGTGCGCGCCGCGGGCTCGACTAGGTCGATCTTGTTGACCACGATCACGAGCCCCTTCCCCGCCTCCAGCGCGTAGCCGGCGACGTGCTGGTCCTGCGCCAGCACGCCGGCCGCGGCGTCGATGACGAGGAGAACCGCGTCCGCGCGCTCCATGGCGTGGATGCCGCGCAGCAGGCTGTAGCGTTCGAGGCGGTCGCGGCTCGAGGACTTGCGCCGGATGCCGGCTGTGTCGATGAGGACCACGGGCACCCCGTCGAAGGTCATCTCCGTGTCAACCGGGTCGCGTGTGGTGCCCGGTGTGGGGCTGACCAGGGCACGCTCATCACCGAGGAGTGCGTTGAGGAGCGACGACTTGCCGACGTTCGGCCGGCCCATGATCGCGAGCCGGTCCGCCTTGCCGTCAGCTGCCGCGTACTCCTCTGGCGGCGGCAGGTCCTCGAGAACGCGATCCAGCAGTTCGCCCACGCCCAGGCCGTGCTGGGCTGAGATCAATGCCGGTTCGTCAAACCCGAGCTCGAGCACCTCGTGCGCCAGGTGCCGCTCGTTCGGCGAGTCTGCCTTGTTGGCCGCGACGATGACTCGCCGGCGGGAGCGGCGAAGCATCTGGCCGATGTCGCGGTCGATGGGCGTGAGGCCCTGCCTGACGTCGAGGAGCAGGACGATGACGTCGGCCTGGTCGATCGCCACCTTGGTCTGCGCCTCGATCGCCGCGCGTGACGAATCCCGCGCGGAGTCGAGGTCGAGGCCGGCGGTGTCGACCACGGTGAACTCGCGGCCGCGCCAGTCGGCGACGCCGTAGAGGCGATCGCGAGTGAGCCCTGCCTGCGGATCGACGATCGCCTTCCGCCAACCGATCACGCGGTTGAACAGCGTCGATTTGCCGACGTTGGGTCGGCCGACGATGGCGACGATGGGCCGGGCCATCCGTCAATTAGACGGTTTGGGCGGCCTCGCCCACAGGATCGCGGTCGCCACCAGGCTCAGAAGCGCGCCGTAGCCCATCGCCGTCGCCGGGCTCGCCATCCACAGCAGGCCCGCGAGCACGCTGGACGCGAGGTCGCCGGCGCCGTTGACGCCGTTGAGCACGCCGAACGCGGTGCCTAGCTTCGGTTCCTCGACGAGGGATCCGGTGAGCGAGCCCTCAACCGACGAGACGACGGGCGCCTCAGCGCCGACGAGCAGGGCCAGCGCGCCGACCGCGACCCAACCATGACCGAACACGCCGACCACGCAGGCGAGGCCAAACAGCAGGTACGCGATCCCCAGCACGGGCGCCTTGCCGACGCGGTCGGCGACAAAGCCGGCGGGAAAGGACACGAGGGTCCCGACAGCGTTGTGAGCCAGGTAGAAGCCGACCGCCGCCGCCACGGCCGCGGGTTGGCTGAGCTCCGGTTGCAGCATCTGGACCACGCGCAGGGTGAAGAAGGCGGTGGCGAAGTTACCGGCGCCGAAGATCCCGACCGGGAGCATGAGCCGCCAGAAATCGGAGGACAGCTTGAACTCCGGCGCCTTCACCTCCGGCCGGCCACGCCGCGGGTCGCGGGTCAGCACCGCAAAGGCGGTGACAGCAACCACGGCCGGGATGATCGCGACCGCGAACACGGTCCGAAAGCCGTGCCCCGTGGCGAGCAGCGCGAAGGCGGTCGCGGGTCCGATCAGCGCGCCGGCGGTGTCGAGCGCCTCGTGGAAGCCGAATGCTTTGCCGAGATCCTTCTTGGCGACGGAGCCGGCCAGCATCGCGTTCCGGATCGGCTGCCTCACGCCCCGGCCGACCCACGCCAGCGCCCTGGCGAGCAGGACCTGCGGCCAGCTGGCGACAGCGAGCAGGAGCGCGAATCCAAACCCGGTCGCACCGTAGCCACCGGCCGCCAGCGACTTGCGCCACGCGATGCGGTCGCTGTACCAGCCGCTCCACACCTTCACCGCGGCTGAGGAGCCGTCGGCGACGCCCTCGACCAGCCCGACCGCCAGGGCCGGCGCCCCGAGCCCGGCCGTGATGAACAGCGGCAGGACCGCGAGGACCATCTCGTAGTTGGCGTCGGCGGCCAGGTCGGCGAGGCCGATGCCGAGGACGTTGCGATTCAGCCACCTGACGGGAGCAGGCGCGGTGGCCTCGGCTATCCCACGACCTCCAAGGGCTCCGGCAGCATCGGGCCGCGGTCCCTCTGGGCGACGAACGCGTTCATGTCAGCCGGCTTGCCATCGCGCACGGAAACGATCACGTAGACATAGCTCTCCCACGAGCGCTCGGTGTCGAATACCGATGGCGCCGCGGGATGGTTCGGATGGCTGTGGTAGTAACCGAGGACGTCGAGGTCGGTCTTGTACAGCGACTTGCGAATGCGCATGTCTTCCTTGTCGTCGATGAGGTAGCGGACCTCCGGGTTCTGCGTCTCGATGTTGCGCACGGGCCGCGCCTCGGTGATCAACATCTCCGCCGGATCCCCGATGAGGAGGCCGCAGATCTCGTGGGGAAAGCCTTTGGCCCCATGGGCGCGTATCGAGTCGAAGGCCCTCTGGCGGATCTTCACCGCCGCTGAGGGCCGTAAAGGCCGGTCGAGAGGTAGCGGTCGCCAGAGTCCGGAAAGACGGTCACAACCACGCCCTCGCGGATCGAGCTCGCCAGCTTGCGCACAGCCCAAAGCGCGGCGCCGCTCGAGTGGCCGATGAGAAGCCCCTCGGTGCGAGCCACCCCGCGCGCGAGGTCGTAGGCGGGCTCGGTGGGACAACCCCACATCTCATCCGCCAGCGATGGGTCCCAGATCCTGGGCACGATCGCGGTCGGAAGGTGCTTCAGGCCCTCGAGGCCGTGGAAGGAATCCTCCGGCTGGACGGCGATCGTCCTGATCGAGGGGTCGTGCTCCTTCAGCCGTCGCGAGGTGCCGACGAACGTGCCGGTGGTACCCAGGCCGGCGACGAAGTGCGTGATGCGGCCGCCGGTCTGCTCCAGGATCTCGGCCGCCGTGCCCTCGTAGTGGGCACGCGCGTTGGCGGGGTTCGAGTACTGGTCGGGATAGAAGTAAGCGTCGGGGTCCGCGGCGACCAGCTCGCGGACTTTGCGGATCGCGCCGTCGGAGCCCTCGCCCGCGTCGCTGTAGACGATCTCCGCGCCGTACGCGGTGACAAGCGCCTTTCGCTCCGCGCTCACGTTCCCGGGCATCACGAGCTTCACGCCGTAACCCTTCGCGGCGCCCATGAGGGCGTAAGCGATGCCGGTGTTGCCGGAGGTGGAGTCGATGATCGTCTTGTCCTTCGTCAGCGCTCCGCGGCGTTCCCCGTCCTCGATCATCGAGAGCGCCGCGCGGTCCTTGACCGAGCCGCCGGGGTTGAACCATTCGGCCTTCGCGTAGACCTCCACGCGCGGGAACTCCCGCTCGAAGACGCGCACGCGCAAAAGAGGCGTGCGGCCTACGAGCTTGGTGATCCCGGGGCTCACGAGGGCGGCCATAGGTTTACAAGAATAGGAAGAGGGTCTCAGCCGGTGAACAGTTGCCGGAGACGCCTTCGGCACCCCACGGCCCGGACCCGACGGAGCGGGCGTAGACTCCGGCCAAGCCAGCCAGGAGGACGCATCACAACCGAGGCATCGTCCCGTCGCCCTCAGCCGGACACGGCCGTCGTGGTCTGGGTGCTCGCTCTGTTCGCAATCACGGCGCTTGGCGTCCTGCCCCTCTTCTTCTATCGGCTCGATCTGAGCAAACTGACATTCTCATCGTCGATCCCCGTCGTCGCCGGAATCGGCATCGAGCTGACCGCCTATGCCCCCACGCTGGCCGCCCTGATGGTTGCCGGATTCATGTTGCGGCCTCACGGAATTCGCAAGCTGCTGCGTCCGGTGATCCGATGGCGCGTCGGCATCCAGTGGTACCTGATCGCCTTCGCCGGCCCATCGATCCTGTTCGTGGTTGCGGACCTCATCCGGCTGGCCGTCGGTGCGCCACTACCGACATCGTGGTTTGCCATCCCGAGCGCTGGGGCGGCGGCGTTCCTGGCCGGTGCACTCATCGCGGGCTCTTTCGGTGAGGAAGTCGGCTGGCGCGGCTTCGGCCAGCCACGACTACAACTCCAATATGGAGCCTTCTGGGCTGCCGTCATGGTGGGGTTCGTCTGGAGCGTCTGGCACCTGTGGCCCGTGGTGGCACCCGGAGGAATTGACACCACGAACTGGTCGGATATAGGCCTGACTTTCCTCCGCCTCATCTCCATGTCGATCGTTTACGCGTGGCTCTACAACAGCACCCGGGGCAGTCTCCTGATCGTCATGCTTGCCCATGCCGGCCACAACATCGCGGTCCGCATGGTGCCGGCCGCGGACAGCGTGACCCACGGAGACCTCGTGGTCGCCAGCCTTTACGCCGCGGCTGCAGCGGCGATCGTTATCGGCGCTGGCGGCCGATGGCTGACCCGGCGCCGCGTGTTCCCCGACTCACGATCACCACAACCGCTGATCACGACGCACGTCGGGACGTAGTCCCGGTACGCCGACGCCTCGTCAGCCGGTGAAGTGGGCGATGATCGCGCCACCGGGCACGAACACGAACGCGACCCCATAACCGATCAGCGAGCGGCGATACACCGTGCCGCCCTCCGGCCACAGGATGTTGAGGATCGCCTTGCCGATCAGGAATCCTCCGCCCAGCAGCGCGACCGGTGGCCAGCCCTTCAGCACGCCGACGAGCAGGATGAGGCTCGAGATCGCGACCTCGAGCAGCTGCAGCAGCGTGTAAGCGGACAACGCTAAGAGAGCGCTTGTTGGAAGTCGGCGATGATATCGGCCGGGTCCTCGAGGCCAACTGAAACGCGCACCGTCCCTGGGCCGATCCCAAGCTCGACTCGCTCTGCAAGGCTCATCGATCGGTGCGACGTGAGCTCTGGATAGCTGACGGTCGTCTCTACGCCGCCCAGGCTGGCGGCGAAGGTGACTAGCTTGAAGCGGCTGATCATGCGCTGCACAGCGTCCCGTTCGCCCTCGAGGTCGAAGGCCATCATTCCGCCCGAGCCATCGGCCAGGATGCGCTTCGCGATCGCATATGTCGGTGACGGTTCGAGCAGCGGGTGGTGAACGTACCGGACGCCCCCCATCGACTTCATCGCTTTGGCAAGGGCGAGTGCGTTCTCGCTATGCCGCTGCATCCGTACGTCGAGCGTGCGGAGGCCGCGCAGCGCGAGCCATGCGTCGAATGGCCCAAGCGTTGCGCCGGTCCGCGAAACGAATGCGCGCACCTTCTCGATGAGAGCCTTGCTGCCGACGGCAATCCCCGCGACCAGATCCGAGTGTCCGCCGAGGTATTTGGTCGCGCTGTGCACCACCGCATGCGCGCCGAGCTCCAGCGGCCTGCAGAAAAGAGGAGTGGCGAAGGTGTTGTCGACGATCAGAAAGGATTCGATCTCGCGCGCAAGCTCGCCCAGCGCCTCGAGGTCGACGACCCGGCACAGAGGGTTGGTGATGGTTTCGGCGAGGATCACGGTCGGATTCGTGCGTTCGACCGCGTCGAGGTCATTGAGGTCAATGAATTCCACCTTGAATCCGGCGGGCTGGA
>VBJE01000261.1 GCA_005879675.1 Chloroflexota bacterium | reverse complement strand
GGGCGAGGCCAGCCAGACGACCAAGCGGGCGACCTCGGCCGGTTCCAGCGCCGGACCTTCCACGCCTGCGATGCGCAACATCCGCGTGTCGACGGCGCCGGGGCTGATGGCGTTGACCCGGATGCGATGCTCGCGTCCTTCGACGGCGAGGGCTTCGGTGAGACCGGCGAGCCCCGACTTCGCGGCCACGTACGCGGCCATGCCCGGGAACTTCTCCGCACCGAACACGCCCGACAGGCTCGACACCATGACGATCGTCCCAGCCCGGCGCCAAGCTGCGCGTCCCACTCGTCCGCGCTCATATCGGCGAACGGTCGCTTGATGAGCTCGGCGGCGCAGTGGATCAACGAGTCCAGCGTGTCCAGCTCTTCAAATGCGGTCACCACGTCACGCTCGCTGGAGACGTCGCATCCTTCGCGGCGGCTGAGAGAGACGACGTTCCAATCTTTGGCGCGCAGCTGGGCGACGACCTCCGAGCCGATGCCGCCCGAGCCGCCGGTGACGACGGCGGTTGGACTCATCGCGCGGCGCGCTCCAGGGCCCGCTCGTACCGGCCGAGCGCAGCGTCGAGGCCCAACCTGCGGCGGGCGCTGGCGCGGACGGCCGCGCGGTCGAGCGCGAGACACCTCTTGATCGCGCGCGCCAGGCCTACGACGTCGTCCGGCGCGGCGAGAAACCCGCTCACCCCTTCCTCTACGACCTCGGGCAACGCACCGCGCCGGTAGGCGGCGACCGGACACCCCGCCATCTGCGCACAGCGCCATGACAGTCCGCAGGTCGCGACGCGGGAGGGAGCCAAGCTGCTCGATCCCGGTCAGGTCGACCTCATAGGACGGATCGTAGTGCGAGCCCGCCACGCGGACGGAGAGTCCGGCGGCCCGCGCAGCGGCAAGCGCATGCTCGATCCCCTTCTCCGGCGACAGGCGCCCGGCGACAAGAGCCTTGCCGTCAGGCACGACGTCGACCGCCGTCTCCTCCACGCCGTTGGGCAGCAGCTCCCCCACCTTGACGGCCGCGCCTCGCCATGCGTCGCGGCACGCCCGCGAAACGGTCGCTAGGCGTCGCGGGTCCACCTGGGACGCGGCCGCGACGACGGCGCGGACGATGGGCGGCAGGTGGAGGGTGTGCAGCACGGGCAGATCGCGGGCGAGGGCAAAGGCCGGTGCATCGAACGCGTGCTGGCTCACCACGTCGAACCCATCGCGCCTGATCCCCTCGAACATGATGCCTAGCGCGGCGGCCACGCCCGGAGAGGGTGGTCGCTCGGCGCCTCCAGGCATGACCAGGGCCGCCGCGGCGTCGCGTGGCGCGGGCACCGCTACCAGGTCCACCCCACTCACCTCCGAGCCCTCGGCGCAGAAGAGCCGGACCTCGTGTCCTCGACTCGCCAGGCCGGCGGCGAGGTCGCAGAGGAAGGCCTGCGCACCGCCGAGCTGAGCCGGGCGCAGAGGCGTGACCGGCGAGGCGACGACGGCGATCTTCACGGCCTTCGCCCTAGTGTGATCGGAGCCAGATGGAGTACGAGGAAGCGGTCGCCAGCGCCCCGGCCGGCTGGCGTCACTTCGGCATCGAGGACGTCGCCCGGTTGCCGGAAGCCGTCCGCGCGCACGAGATGGCGCGGGTGCCGGCGGGGGAACCCGCGGAGCGAATCGTGAGGGCGCTGTTCTGGTCGCTCGTGTACCACCTCGAGCCCGAGCGCTGGGATGAGCTCGCGCACAGCGAGCCCATCGCGCCGGAGCTCGTCGCGAGCCTGCCAGGCGACGTCGATGTCGCTCTCGACGTCGGCGCCGGCAGCGGCCGCCTCACGCAGCACCTCGTCGCCCGAAGCAGGCGCGTCATCGCCATCGAGCCGTCGGCCGGTTTGGGCGCGCTGCTGGCCCAGCGGCTGCCTCAGGTCGAGGTGCTGGCGGCATGGGCCGAGCGCCTTCCATTGCGCCACGGCTGCTCGCAGCTGACAGCCGCATGCGGCGCCTTCCGGGCGGGGTCATCGCGCTCATCAACCCCGAGCGCCCAGAGTGGTTCGAGGCCCAGGGGTGGCGGCGCATCGAGGTGCCGCGGCGGAAAGCTCCCGATCACCCCGCGCGCATCGATGATTTCTTCGGACCGCTCGATCCGCCGCACGAGATGGTGACGACGCGCGTCTAGCTCATTCGGCGCGCATCGCGTCGGCGCGGAACAGAACGCCGACGAGCTTGCCGTCCGAGGTCGTGATGGGCGAGCTGTCGAGCTCGTGCTCGGTCATGTATTGGGCGATCTCCTTGATCGGCACGTACGGGCGAAACGTGCTGGGGCCGAGGAGCATCACGTCCTCGACCCGCGCGGCCGGGTCGCCGGCAAGCTCCTTCTCGCGCAGCAGGCCCACGACGACGCCGTCGCGGTCGACAACCACGGCGACCCCGAGCCGCTTGCTCACGTCGCCCACCCGGTCGTCGATCGCGCAGACGGGCACGTCCGTGAGCGCCACGGTGCCCGCGCGTGGATGGGCCGCGTTGTCGCCCTCGCTCGGCAGGCCGGCCGCGATCCAGTCGAGCTTGCCTCCCGGGTAGTGCATGACGTCGGAAAATCCGAGGAGCTCGAGCCGCGCCGCGGCCCTGGGCGCCATGTCTCAAGCGCTGTCCCAGCAGTAGACGATCACCGGCCGGCTCGAGTCGAGGACCCCCACGCTGTTGCGATCGAGCTCGGTCAGGGGAATGCTGATGGCGCCCGGCAGGTGATCTTCTCGGTATTCCTCGGCCGGGAGGACCTCGACGAGCTGGGCTCCGCGCCCGAGCATCTCTCGCAGCCGTTCGCGGTCGATGGGCGCCGCCATGAGGCCAGCGTACGAGCTAGGCCGGCGTCGCCGAGACGGACTCCTTCTGCTCGCTCTCGGCCTCGCTGGGCAGCGCGGCGCGGTTCTGGATCCCGACCGCGTTGACGATGGCGCCTGCCAGCAGCAGGGCGACCCCGATGAGCATCGCGATGTGGAAGGAGGTCGTCGATGCATCGCGGACGATCGCGGCGAGGCTCGGGTCGGCGGGCGTGCTCAGCGGGCTGACGTTGGCCCGGAACGCCTCGGCCGAGACGTCGACCCCGGGCAGCCGCGGCGCCAGATAGGCATAGAACGAGGCGGTGAGGAACACGAAGATGAGAGCGCCGGCCAGCTGCGGGCCGACGCGCGAGATGGCGTTGTTGATCGCCGAGCCCAGTCCGGAGTTGCGCACCGGCACCGATCTCATCAGCGCGGTCGTCAGCGGCGCGACCATGATCATGATCCCGATGCCGAAGATCACGTTGCCCGGCAGAAAGTCGATGAAGTAGGACAGCGGCGGCACATATGTGCCCGCGTTGCTCGGGTCGAGCTTCCACGGCGTGCTCGTCGCGGGCACACGGGCGTACCAGAGCACTCCCAGGGCCATGATCAGCGGCCCGACGGCCATGAAGACGCGGGGACCGTACTTCGCGGCCAGGCTACCGAATCGCGGCGAGAAAAAGATCAGGAACAGCGAGCCGGGTATCCCGGCAGCGCCGGCCGCGGCGGCCGTGTATCCGAGCGTCCCCTGCTGAAACAGGCCCATGTAATAGAACACCACGTATAGCGACCCGTAGATCAACAGCGTCGAGATGTTCGTGACCGTGAAGTTGCGGGACTTGAAGAGCTCGAGCGGGATGAGCGGATGGCGGGCCGTGCGCATCCAAAAAGGAAGCGCCACCGTAGCCAGCACGCCGAGCGCGAGAATGACGTAGCCGAGAGGGTCGCGCCACGCGCGCTGCTGTCCGTAAACTGCCGGCTCGCGTGCTCGTCGCGGCTCTCGGGCACATGCACCCATGTCGCCCACGCCGCGATTGCGACGAGCGGCAGGTTGATGAAGAACGCGGCGCGCCAGGAGATGGTGTCGACGAGGATTCCGCCCACCAGCGGGCCCAGGATCGTGGTCGCTCCGGATGCGCCCGCCCAGACCCCGAACGCGCGCCCCTGCTCCTCGCCCGCGAAGTTGGCCGTGAGCAGCGCCAGCGAGCCGGGAACGAGCAGCGCGCCGGTCGCGCCCTGCAGGACGCGAAACAGGACGAGCATCTCCATGTTGGTGGCGAAACCACACAGCGCGGAGGTGGCGCCGAAACCGAGCAGGCCCAGCAGGAATGTCCGCTTGCGACCGAAGAAATCGTTGACGGCGCCCGCGAGGATCAACAGCGAGCTGAGCGTCAGGAGGTACGAGCTGTAGACGTACGACTGTCCCTCGAGCACGCCGAGGAAGAGGCGTGGGAGCTCGCGGCCGATGCGGGGCAACGCGACGTTCACCACCGTCGAGTCGAGGAAGACGATCCCTGAGCCGAGCACGGCGGCAGTCAAGATCCAGCGCTTAATGGTCACGTCCGGGATTATTCTCGCGGCTTCAGGTCACCACCGAGGACGCTCAGAAGTCCTTGCGGCCGAGAAAGTGCTGAAGAACGCCGGGCCGCGAGGCCTCGTAGAGCGCGATGCGCTGGCCGCCCGGCAGGACGAAGGACGAGCAGGGTCCCATCGGGATCTCGAGCCGCCGCTCGCCCTCCACGCCCCGCTTCTTCAGCGCCGAGGCCGCCTTGCGAAGGTCCTCGACCCGGTAGATGTAGATGGCGCGGTCTCCGTCGAGGTGGTCGGTGAGCAGGACGTGCGGCGGGCCGTCGGTCAGCTCGATCATCGCCACCCGCGCGCCCATCCCCTCGACCGCGAACGCGAGCTTGCCCCCGAGCACTTCGCTGAAGTACTTCGCGTCCGCGGCGACGTCGGAAGACGGCGTGTACAGGTAGTCGAGCTGAAGGAACATGTGCCGGCAGGATAGTCCCAACAATTAGGGGGTGCGGATCTGCACCTGGAACATCCTCCTCGGCCTGCGGCTGAGCAAGGTCCTGGAGGTGGTGCGGACACGGCCCGACTTCCACGGGCTCGACCTGTTCGCGATCCAGGAGGCATCGGTGCACGATGGGCGACCCGACGTCGAGGCGATCGCCGAGGCAATGGGCGGTGAGTACGAATGCTTCCAGGCGACCGCGCAGCTGTTCCGCGGGCGCGAGCAGGGCAACGCCCTCATCTGGCGCCGCGGACTGTTCGAGACCGCGCCGGAAGTCGTGTCGCTCAGCGACCTCCCCGACGTCCGCCTCACCCGGGTCGAGCGCACGCTCCTCCGCGCGATTCCGCCGCAGCGGCGGATCGCGGTGCGCGCCGAGTCGGCCGCGCTGCGCGTTTACGTCATGCACCTCGACGTGATCGGATTTGCGCACAAGCTCGAACAGTTCCGCGCGATCGTCAACGACATCGCGAACCGGGCGCCGGCGCGGCTGACGCTGGTTGCCGGCGACCTCAACACGTTCGGCCCGCCACGCCCGCGGCTGTGGCGCAAGATCCGCGGGACCGCGCACGACGCCGGGCTGATCGAGCTCACGCACGGGCTTCGCCGCACGCACTGGACGGCCCAGAAGCTCGACGCCATATACGCCGCGGGTGAGGTGCCGTCGAAGCACCGCGCGTGGACGTTGACCGTGCGCGCGTCCGACCATCTCCCGGTATTCGCCGAGCTGCAATGAGCAGCAAGCTCGTGATCCTCCACATCGACGGCGTGAGCGCCAACACGCTGCGCAAGGCGCTTGACGACGGAGACATGCCGCACCTGCGCCGCCTCATGGAGACCGAGGGCTACGAGCTGCACCGCTACCGCTGCGGCCTGCCATCGACGACTCCCTTCGCGCAGGCGGGCATCATCTACGGCGACAACAGCGAGATTCCCAGCTTTCGCTGGTGGGACCGGGAGCGTGGCGTGCTCGTGCAGTTCGGCGCCAGCTCCACCTTCAAGAAGGTCGCCGACAAGTACTTTGGCGGCTGCAAGCCCCTGACCAGGGACGGAGCGTGCATCGCCGCGTGCTATCCCGGCGAGGCGGCGGACGACTTCGGCATCGCCTACCAGGACCGCAGCTACGGCAGGCAGCCGAAGTCGCGCTCGGCGGCGAAGGTCCTCGCCCCTTACCTCGCCAACCCGATCCACCTCGGCGACTGGGTGTGGCAGACGGCGGCGGTGTTCAGCCGAACGGCGAAGGACTATTTCGTCGCCCGGGCCGAGGGCAGGCACCCGGCGGCGCCGTACGTCGCCATGGACCTGGGCGAGGAGATCTTCGTCCACCACCTCACCAGGTACGCGGTCATCAAGGCCATGCACGAGGGGTACTCACCGATCTACGCGGGGTTTTACGCCTTCGACGAGACGGCGCACGCCTTTGGCCCGACCGATCCTTCTGCCCTGCGCGTGCTCAAGCACGTCGACCACACGATCGCCAAGGTCGCCGGCGCGCGCAAAGGCCGCTACGAGCTGCTCATCCTTTCCGACCACGGCCATATCGAAACCATCCCTTTTCGGGCCTCGAGCGGTAAGGCGTTCGGCGCGGTGCTTGCCGGGCTGCTGCCCGGGTACCACGTCAAGGAGGCGCATGGCGATGAGTACGGCTCGGCCGAAAAGGAGGCCATCGGCCACCTGACGGCGACGATGTCAGGCGGAGCCGCGCACGTGTACTTCACCGATGAGGCGAGGCGCATGTCCCACCGCGAGCTGACTGCACGATTTCCCCAGCTCTCGGACACGCTGGCGAAGCTGCCGCAGGTCGCGATGTTGATGCTCCGCGACGGCGAGCAGGATGTTTTCGTCACCGCGCGCGGAGAGGTCCGCGGTCAAGCCATCAAACCGTTTCTCGCTTCGTATGACGAGCCCGACGTTCTGTACGAGCAGCTGGCCAGGCTGAACTCGTTTCACAGCGCGGGTGACGTGGTGGTGCTGAGCGCGTTCGTCGATGGCAAGCAGGTGAACTTCGAGAACCAGGCCGGCGGGCACGGGTCGATCGGCGGCGAGCAGCTTCACCCGTTCGTGCTCGCCAGGAAGGAGTGGGGGCTCGACCTGTCGCGCGTCAGGGGAGCGCACGAGCTTCACCCGGTCCTGGTCGATCTGCGCGACCGGCTTGCATCACGACCGCGGCCAGGATGAGCGCTCCTCCCAGCGCCTGAACGATGGAGAAACGATCGCGGAAAAGCAGGACGGCGAGGACCACGGTCACCACCGGCTCCCACGCGCTGAGCAGCGAGGCTCGAGCCGCGCCGACTCGCGGCAGGCCGGCCAGGAAGGTGGAGATCGCAATCATCGTGGGCACCACCGCCAGCGCCACCACCACGAGCCACCCGTCTCGCGACGCAGGTAGATGAAGCTGACCCCCGAACAAAGCGATGACGCCGAACGCGAGGCCGGCGCCGGACATGATCACGGCGCTCGCGCCGACCGCCGGGACGTGACTCATCACGTTTTCGCTGAGAAGGATGTAGGCGGTGTAGATCGCCGGGGCGGCAATCGCAAACAGCAGGCCCCAGGCGATCTGGATTCGCGCCCCTCCGACCAGGAGCACGAGGCCCGCAAAGCTGGCGACCAGGGCGACGATATGCCACCGCGTGACGGGGCGGCGCAGGAACACAGAGCCGGCGATGATGACCAGGCTCGGGTAGATGTAAACGATCAGCACGCAAAGTGAAGCAGCCAGCGTTTGCAGAGCCGTGAAGTAGGTCAGCGACTGGGCGGTGTAAACGATCGCACCGAGGCCGAACAGGGCGAGCAGGCGCTTGCGTTCAAAGCGGAGGGGGTTCTGGCGCATCGCCAGCGCAAGCCCCCACATGCCGATCGCGGCGAGGAGGAATCGGAACGCGAGCGTCTGCGCCGTGCCGAGGCCGGCGGCATACGCCAGCTTGGCGAAGATGGCGTTGGTGCCGAACGCCGTCGCCGAGACGAGCACCATCGCCACGCCGACCCACTCGGTCCGGCGGCCTCCGGCCGCGCTGATGGTCTCTACGGCCAGAGGAGGTGACCGAGCAGCATGCCGATCAGGACCGCGAGGGCATACGTGACGCGTGGAAAGCGACGGACGAGGGAGCGGACGTCGTTGTTGAGCGGGTCGTCACCCTTGCGCAGCGCCAGCGACTCCTGGAGCATGAGCAGGAAGGCGACCAGCGACGCCCCGGTGGCGATGAGGGACAGGATCGCCTCGGGCGTAAACCTCACTGCTTGGGCGCCGGCGAGGTGCGGCCAAACGCCGGACCCCACAGAAAATGTCCGAGCAGTATCCCGACCACGACCGCGATCACGAACGCGTAACCCGGGTAGGAGTGGACGGCGGGCCGGATGTAGTCGGAGATGGGCGTGTTCCCGGTCAGGAGCGCCCAGCTCTCGTACGCGAGCAGGATCGTGATGGCGCCGAACAACGTCGTCACCGTCCAGGAGAAGAGGTTGCCGATCAAGGATTGATACCGTACTTCGCATGGCACCGACGGCGCGCGAGCTGCTCGAGGAGGCGGCGCGGAATGGCAGCGACCTCGAGTCCCTGGCTCGCGGCGTGCTTGCGAGGCTCTCCGACCTGACCGGCTTGAGCTCGACCTACCTCGCCGAGACCAGGCTCACCGTCGACGAGCAGTACATCGTCTTCTCCTGCAACCGGAGCGACCTCTTCCACATCCCGGAGGACGTGACCCTTCCCTGGTCCGAGGGCGTTTGCCGGTTCGTCGTCGAGGGCGGGCCGCACTACACGTCAGACGCTCAAAAGCAGTTTCCCAGCAGCAGCGTCGCGAGGCTGCTGGAGATCCGGACGTTTGTCTCCTACCCGGTGTTCACCGCCGAAGGCAGGTTCTTCGGCACGCTCTGCGGGGCGAGCAAGGAGCAGGTGGAGATCGAGGAGCAGATCCTGGAGCTGATGCGCGAGTGCGCGCGCCTGATCGGCCAGCGGCTCAGGGTGGACGTCGCCGCCCGGCCATGAAGCTGCTCACCTTTCGGTCGAGCGACGGCCCCCGCCTGGGGGCGCTGCGCCATGGCGACGAGGTCGTCGAGCTGGCCGATCCGCCCGACATGCTGTCGTTGATCGACTCCGGGGAGGAAGGCCTCGAGCTCGTCAGGAGCGCGCTGTCCCGCGGCAAAGGCAAGGTCCACGGGCTTGCCGACCTGCACCTGCTCGCGCCGCTGTCCAACCCTCGCGGCAACGTCATCGCCATCGGCCGCAACTACCAGGCCCACGCCGAGGAGAGCGCGCGCGCCGCGGGCAAAGCCGTCGACCCTCCGACCGTCTTCACGAAGGCGGTCACGAGCGTCGCGGGCCCGCACGACGACATTGTCATCGACGGCGCGGTGACGTCCCAGGTCGACTGGGAGGTCGAGCTGGGAATCGTGATCGGACGCGCCGGCGTCAACATCGCGCGCGAGCGCGCGTCCGAGCACGTCTTCGGCTACATCGTGGTCAACGACGTCAGCGCCCGCGACGTCCAGTTCGGCTGGGGCGGGCAGTACTTCAAGGGCAAGAGCCTGGACGGGTTCTGCCCGACGGGGCCGTGGATCGTCACCGGCGACGAGCTCGACCCGGCGTCGCTTAGATTGGGCCTTCGGGTCAACGGGGAGACCAAGCAGGACGGCAGCACGCGGGACATGATCTACCCGGTCGACGCGGTCATCGAGTGGGTCACGAAGGGCATGACTGTCCCGGCCGGAACGATCATCGCCACGGGCACGCCGGACGGGGTCGGGTTCGCCCGCACGCCGCCCGAGTTCCTGAAGGCGGGCGACGTGGTCGAGGCCGAGGTCGAGGGCATCGGCACGCTCCGGAACCGATTCGTCTCCCGATGAGCTCAGTCCCGGGGTTCGAGGTCGAGCGGCTGTCCGGCGTGCTCGTCGCCCTGGCCTCGCCGCTGCGCAGGGACGGCGGCGTGGACGAGCCGGCGACCGGCAGGCTCGTGGAGCACGTGCTGGCCGGCGGAGTGCACGGGCTGCTGGCGCTGGGGTCGACCGGGGAGACGGCTTCGCTCGACGAGCCCTCGCGCCGGAAGGTCCTCGCGGCGGTGGTCAGGGCCGCCGCGGGTCGCGTGCCGGTCCTGTGCGGCGTCGCCCAGCCGCAGCTGTCCACGGCGATGGCCGAGGTCGAGGCGGCGGCGAGCATGGGCGCCGCCGTGGCGCTTGTCGTCCCGCCGTTCTACTACCCGATGAGCCAGGCCGCGCTGGTCGACTTCTACCGGCGGCTGGCCGAACGCTCGACGCTGCCTCTGATGCTCTACAACATCCCGCAGTTCACCAAGGTCGTCGCCGAGCCGCAGAGCGTCGCCACGCTTGCGCGCGAGGGCGCGATCAAGGGCATCAAGGACTCGAGTCGCGACTTCGAATACTTCGAAGGCGTCTGCCTGGCGACCCGCGACATGCCAGAGTTCCGCATCTTCACGGGCAGCGACACCATGCTCCTGGCGTCACTGGCGATGGGCGGCGCGGGCACGATCTGCGGCGCCGGCAACATCGCGCCGCACTGGGTGGTGCGTGTCTACGACGCCTACG
>VBJE01000260.1 GCA_005879675.1 Chloroflexota bacterium | reverse complement strand
TCGCGGACATGAACCTGCTCAGCGGGGAACCGTCAAGGCACTGAGATCTTCGCCACGACCTGCTGCTGGTAGTGGTTCCGGTTCGTCCCGTCGTCGTACGTGCTGACGAAGCTCGCGTTGTTGACCGAGCCCGCGATCTCGTTGCCGAAGTAATCGCCGAGGAACGTGTCGAGCGGGTTGCACGGGCAGGACCGGTTCGGGCTGTTGAGCTGCGGGTCCCAGACGTGCTCGGTGATCCGGATGTTCTGGCCTTTTGGCGCCAAACGGGCGGTGTAGAACTGCACGGCCGAGGTGATGCAGTAGTTGCCGGCGCCGTATGGCGGTAGAGCGCCGCCGTAGTTGGGGTTGGCGCGGTCGAGCGCCAGCCCGGCCGCGGCAGCCTCGGTCGTGCCCGCGTCGGGACAGGCGAGCCGCCGGTCGTAGAAGCTCACGCTCACGGTCCCGGTC
>VBJE01000259.1 GCA_005879675.1 Chloroflexota bacterium | reverse complement strand
GGACAAAGGTGGCGCTCATGCGCGGAAGCCCGGCCGACTCGAGAAACCCATAGCCGAACGTCACCAGCGCGGTGGCCGCGATCGAAAACCCCAGAGCCTGCATCTGCGTCCGCTTCTGGACCTCGTCCAGGCGACCGAGCTGACGCACCACGAGCCAGACGACCACGCCCGCAGGGATCAGCGGCAGCACCGCCACCGCGTACTTCCAGTCGGCGATGGGATTCGCCGAGACCACGGTGACAGAGCCGACCAGGATCATCAGGTAGGCGAGGGTTGCGAAGCCGAACTGGATCTGCGTCTTGTAGGCGGTCCAGGTCGCCATCGGCGTGATCACCGTTCCCAGGGCGAAGCCCGGGGAGGGAGGCGACGGATAGGCCACCGGCGACGGCGGATTGGTGCGCTCGAACGGCGACGCCGGGTGGGTGAACAGCGGGTCGACCGGCGCCTCCGCCGGTGGCGCTGGGTTCTGGTCGCTCACAGAACCGGCATGGTACCCGTCAGATGGCCCGACTAAGCCCGCTTAAGAGATTGACGCCCGCGGAAGCCGCGGCAATGACTACGCGAGCGTCATGTCCTAGACGCGAGAGGCGAACCGGTCCAGGTAGTTGGCGTCGCCGAGCTTCTTCAGGATCGCCAGGCCCGCGTCAATCTCACCGGCATCGTGGATGAGCAGCCCTCGCTCGGCACGGGCCCGCCCAAGCTGCGGCACCGCGCCCAGCTTCTCGAACATCTCGATCGCACGCGACATCTCGGCGGGGTCCTGCGCCCCGAGCGCGCGCGCACGCCGGAGCTGTCCCTCCAGCAGCGGCGTCCGGTCGCGGATGGACCTCTCCAGGGCGACTTCGCTGACCTGCTGAGGCACCTGATGACGGAGGTCGCAGATCAGGCTGATGCGCCGTTCCACCATCTCGACCGGCACGCTGCCCGTGCGCGGAAACTGGAAGTCGGGGTCGTAATCGACATTGCCGGCGAGATACGACCCCCAGAACCGGTTGATGTTCCCAGAGGGAAAGCGGGCGAGGATGGATTCCATCGCCCCTGTGGCGGCCGCGGTGAGGCGGCCGTCGCTGCGAGCCCGGCCGATGTCGAGCCCGACCACGAATCCGCGCAGCCCGTAGCCGGCGGCGTGACTGCCCGAGTCGTGCCATGCGTCGATCGCTCGCCAGAACATCGCGATCGCCTCGTCCCACCGCCCAAGCGCGAACAGCGTCACAGCCCGCCACGCGAAAAGGTGCAGCGCCGGATACGGGGCCTGGCCGGGCAGCAACCGCGAGACCATCTCGGCCGAATCGCGATCAGCAGTCGCGAGGTCGCCCATCAGGTACGACATCCACGCGACCATCGAGTGGGCGTCCAGCCGTTCGTAGAGTCCGAGCTTGTCCTCGAACTTGAGCCTCTCGTTCGCCGCGTCGCGCGCGCGCTCCCAGTCGGCGATGGCCTGGGCGCATCCAGCGAGCGCGTCGAGGGCGATGCTCTCGAGCTCCGGGTTGCTGAGCACTCTTGCGATCGCGATCGCCCGGTTGGCGTTGCTCTCGGCGTCGGCGACGTCATCGGCCGTCGGCTCGCGTATGCCCTGGATCCAGAACGGGAAGAACGCGTCGGCGGCCAGGAACCGGCCGATCGAATGTGGATTCGAGGCATGCGCGAGCAGCCCGCGGCCCTTGGAGCGCAGCTCGGACATCCATTCCTCCGATGGCCGGTCGCCGACGGATCCGGCCCATCGCGTGGTGACCATCAACATCCCGGCCAGCGCCCGGAGCCGATCGTCAACCGGTGCGTTGGCGGCCTCGTAGTGCTCGAGCGCCAACCGGTATTCCTCGAGGCCGGTGTCTCCGGCCGTCAGGTCGCCGATCCGCTCGTGCAGCCGCGGCAGCAGGCTGCGGTCGACGAAGTCGAAGGAGGCGCGGAGGTGCCGCACGGCTTCCGGCGTGGCCGCCGCGGCCACCGCCACATCGGCTGCCCGGACGAGCCACCTGGCGGCCTGGCCGCGTATCTGCGCCGTCGTCTCGGTGTTGGGTTCGATCGCGGTGTAGAGCACGGCGGCCTCGCGATAGTGAAAAGCGAGGATCTCGGCGAGCGCCGTCTCGCGCTCGCCCGCCGTCGACTCGCCCCAACGCGCCGCCTGGGCATGCAGCCGCGCGCGCTCGGCCCTTGGGAGCGTGCTGTAGGCGACCTCCTGGATCAGGATGTGGCGAAAGCTGTAGCGGTCTCCCTCCGCCTGCCGGATGAGGTCGCGGTCGATGAGGTGCTCGCACAGCGCCTGCACCTCCGGCGCCTCGCCCAGGTTCAAAGCAGCAACGCCGGCGACGCGAAACGTTCGCCCGAACACGCTGCCCAGCTGGAGCATGCGCCGCTCTTCTGAGGGCAGCAGGTCCAGGCGAGCAAGGACGGTCGCCTGCACCGTGTCGGGCAGGCGCTCCAGCGATCCGTGCTCGAGATAGGAGCGCACCAGCTCGCTCGCGTAGAACGGATTTCCTTCCGAGCGCCCGGAGACCAGCTCGATGAGGTCGGGCTCGTCGGTGTCCAAAAGATGCCGGACGAGATCCGCGATGGCGTTGCTCGCCAGCGGCTCGAGAGCGATAGCGAGGTGATTCAACCGGCCGCCGCCCCAGTTCGGACGGCGGTCGAGAAGCTCCGGCCGGGCCAGCACGATCATCAGCACCGCCGCGTCGCCGCGGGGCTGCATGACGAACTCGGCGAGGTCGAGGAGGCTGTCGCTCGACCAGTGCAGGTCCTCGAAGACGATGACAAGCGGATGGTGGCGAGCGGTCGCCTCCAGCGCCGACCGCCACGCGGCAAACAGCAGCTCCTTGTCGACGCCCTCGGTGCCGGCCTCGCCGATCGTTGCCGCAAGCAGTCGCGCGTCGCGGTCAGGGTCCTCGATGCCGATGCTCCGGAGCCACATCGAGATCGCGTCGCGCACCTGCCCTGGCGGCGTGTCCTCGGACGTGCCGGTCAGCGTGAAAAGCACCTGGCGCATCGGCCAATAGGTCAGCTGCTGCCCGTAGGGCAGGCACTGCGCCGTGGCGACGATCGCTTCGGGCGCGAGGCTGGGGAGCCAGTCGAGGAACTCCTCCACCAACCGCGTCTTGCCGGTGCCGGCCGGTGCGATGACGCTCACCATCGACGGCCGCCTGTCGTTGACCGCTCGGCGGGCGACGAGCTGGACCTGGGCCAGGTCGTTCTCGCGTCCGACGAGCGGCAGGCGCCGGCGGGGCCTTGCCTTCGCCTTGCGCGGGCCCATCACCTGTCGGGCGAGCACGGGCGCGGACTTTCCCTTGGCCGCGATCTCCAGCTCCTCGCCGAAGTCGAAATTGACCGCGGCGCGCACCGTGCGATCGCTGGCGAGGACCCCCCACGGCTCGGCGGCCTGCTGCAGCCGGGCGGCGACGTTGGTGGCGTCGCCCGTGACCAGGAAGTCGCGGGCGGCCTGGTCGCGCGTGGCCACGACCTCGCCGGTGCTCACGCCGAATCGGATGGCGAGCCGGCCCTGCAATTGCGCGTCGCCGCGGATGCGGTCGCGGATCGTGAGCGCGGCCGCGACGGCGCGGTCGGGATCGTCGCCGTGCGCCGTCGGCAGCCCGAAGACCGCCATCACCGCGTCGCCGATGAACTTCTCCACGGTGCCGCCGTGCGCCTCGACGCACTCGCGCGCGATCGCGTAGTAGCGAGCCAGCAGGCGCCGCATCTCTTCGGGGTCGAGCTCTTCGCCGAGCGCGGTGGAACCGGCCATGTCGGCGAAGAGCACGGTGACGATGCGGCGCTCCTCGGTGGAGACAGCCATGGGGCCGCTTAGCCTACCAAGCGCTCAGGCCCGGGTCGGAAGCCTCACGCGATCGAGAAGCAGCAGGGCGACCCAGAAGATGACCACCGCGTTGAGGGCATGCAGGGCGGAGATGACGCGAAGCGGTCCCTGGGCCGCCATGTGGAAGGGAAACAGCAGCAGCGACTGGAGGACCACAAGGCCGAACATGGAGGCGGTAAGCCAGAGGGTGCGGCGATTCACGCCTGCGTACCAGCCCACGAGAGCGAGCGCCAGGGGCAGAACGCCGACGAGGAACGGGTTGATCGACGTGTGCCAGTAGAACAACGAGGCGTCGACGAAGATGCCAAGGCCCGCCAGAAAGAATTGAAGCACCGTGGCCGCGACGACGACATAGATGCCGACGTCGAAGACCTGGCGGGCTCGATCCTTCATCTCAGCGCGTAAAGATAGCCGGGTAATGCCGCGACTGCCGGCGGCGACGTGTAATTTCCTGCGGCGAAAGCCGCGAGCGCCGGCGTTCGCTGGGAACCGGACGCGAGGCAGCTGGAGGCTCTAGTGGACGAGTCGTCGATCAGCGAGTACATCAGCGCGACGTTCCCCGGCGTCGACGTCGCCGTTGGCTCGCGCGAGGCGGGCTCGCCCGAGATCTCCTGGGGCGACACGTTCTTCATCTACGACCCCAACCGCGACCTGGAAGGGCCTCGGCGATTTCCCTTCGCGACCATCGTCACGAAGGACTACGGCGAGTTCGACGACCTGTCCGACCTGGATCGGCCTGGCGTGTTCAGGCTCAACATCGGAGTCAGCAAGGAGACGTACCGGTCGCTTTTCCCAGCAGCCGGCGACCATGACTTCGCCGTCCTGGACCGGCTCATGCCCCATCCCGTCTATGGCCCGAACCACTGGGTGTGCGTCCTCAACCCGAGCGATGCCACGTTCGAGAGGGTCAAACCGCTCCTTGCCGAAGCACACGCCATCGCGGTCCGCCGAGCGCATCGTGGCGGCCGATGAGTGCGGACACGCAGCCTCGCCCCGCGAGCTCCTGGATGCGATGGAGGAGAATGCGGCCATGGCCGCGCCCAAGGGCATGAAGATGCCGAGGCCCAGCGAGGAAGCGAAGGCCGCGTTCGCGCGCATCGTGCCCGACGAGCCGGCGATCACGATCAAGCCCATGTTCGGCCAGATGTCCGCGTTCGTGAACGGGAACATGTTCTGCGGCATCTACGGCGAGGAGCTGATGGTGCGGCTGTCCGCGGATGAGATCGCGAAGGTCAAGAAGCAGGGCGGCCGGGACTTTGAGCCGATGCCCGGCCACAAGATGGGCGGCTACGTCGTCGTACCGGGCGACTGGCGTGCCACGCCGCCGACCGCGCTGATCAAGCGCGCGCTCGAAGAGACGCGCAAGATGCCGGCGAAAAAGCCGAAGAAGTAAGGCCCCTCCGCCGGCTGCGCCGGCACCTCCCCATGAATGGGGAGGAGGTTCTCCCCTAGCGGCGCTTGCTCTTCTGCTGGACCGGTTTCGCCGGTGCCGGCTCGACGACCACGGATGGCACCTCGGCCACGAACGGTTCGACGACCGGCACGACCGGCTCAGCCGGCTTCGGCGCTTCCGCCACGTGCTTGCCCATCGAGACCTTGCCGCTGAACGTGGCCCCGTCCGCGACGGTCAGCCGCGCGATGCGCACAGCGCCCGCGATCAGCGACGCATCGCGGCCCACGGTCAGGCGGTTGTACGCGGTCACGTCGCCGTTGACCTTGCCCCCGCCGGCGATCTCGATGTCCCCCGTCGCCTCCAGCGTCCCGTCGACGGTCCCCGAAACCCGGAGGTCGCCCTCGATGTACAACTGGCCGACGAGCCGGTCGTTCGGACCGAGGACTACCGAGTTGGGCTGGCCGTTGGCGCCGTTTTCCGCCGGGACGGGGGTCGCGAGCCTACTGGCCGGACGCCTGGTGCTCAAAATCACCCATCCGCACGTGTCCGTTCAGCGTCGCGCCATCGTCGATCTGCAGCCGGCGGACCTGGATGTCACCGCTCAGGCGCGCGTTCTTGCCCAGGGTCAGCTTGTCACGCGCGGTGACCATGCCCTCGACCTGGCCCTTGAGCGTCACGTTCCCGCCCTCGAGCAGCGCTTTGACGCTGGCACCCGAGGCAACGTCGATGTTGCCGGTCACCCGGACCTCGCCCTCGACGCGACCGTCCGCGTGGACGGATCCGTCGTAGATCAGCTTGCCCTCGAGGATGTCGCCCGGCCCCATCGAAAATTGCTTCCGCGCGTCCCGTTTGACCTCGCCGTTTTCGGCAGAAGCCGTGCCCTCTGCCACCGCCTCCTGAACGTCCATGCGTTACCCCCGACTTGGAATTTGCGATCCGGCGCACCCGAATCAGGCGCTAAAGGTTAGCCCCTGACGGCTGCGATTTGAGGACAGGAGTGTATAGACCTCGCCAGGCTATTTCGTATTGCCGGCCTGGCAGCACGAGTACGCGCTCATACGAATTCTCCCAGCAGGCCTTTCTCGGTGAGGCCCGTCTATCTGCTGTCCGACGAGTCGTACAACCGAATCCTCTACGACGGGCGCACGCATCATTCGCCGCTGCGGTTCTATGACCGGTCGTTTCTCATCTACACATATGGCAAGACGCTCCTCGCGCCGGGCCAACGCATCGGATACATCGCGATGCCGCCTTCCATGCCCGAGCGACAGGCGCTGAGGACAGCGTTGTTCGTGGCCCAGGCGGTCACGGGCTATGCGTTTCCAAATGCGCTCATGCAGTACTCGGTGGGAGAGCTCGAGAAGGCAAGCATCGACATCGCCGTGCTCGCGAGAAGGCGGGACCGCCTGGTCGGGGCGCTGCAGGAGATGGGTTACGAGGCGGTGACACCTGAGGGGACTTTTTATGTCCTCGTGCGATCGCCGCTTGCCGATGAGCGAGCTTTCGTCGAACGACTCGCC
>VBJE01000179.1 GCA_005879675.1 Chloroflexota bacterium | reverse complement strand
GGATCCCCCAGGTTCGGAGTGACTGAACCTGAGCGGGAGGTCACGCTCGTCGACGAGTCGGGCGTCGAGCGGCGCTTCTCCCTCCACGACGCCTTCGACCTCGACGGCGTCGCCTACTACCTGGTCGAGGACGTCACCGCGCCGGAGCGGGTGATGCTGCTGCGGGAGTCGGACTCCGGCCTGGAGACTGTCGATGGCGAGGAGTTCGGCCGCGTCATGAAAGCCCTGGAAGAGGACCGAGTCGAATGAGAAGGCTCATCGCCGTGATCGTCGTCCTCGCCGTGCTTGGCTTTGGCACCTCGCGTGCCCTCGACTGGTGGAACTTCAACGTCAACACGCCGGTCTCGACGACCAGCCACAGCGTGACCTTCCACGTGGATCCCGGCGAGACGCCGACCCAGATCGGCAACGACCTGTTCAACCTGCATCTCATCCGCAGCACCGTCGCATTCGACCTTTACACGCGCCTGACCGACGCGGGCCCCAAGTTCCAGGCCGGCGCGTTCCCGCTCAACACCAACATGTCGCTGAGCCAGATCGTCACCGCCCTCCAGCACGGGCGCCCCGACGAGAAGACGATCACCTTTCCCGAGGGCTTTCCGCTCTGGTACCAGGGCCAGCTGGTCGATCAGAAGAAGCTCGGCGCCATCACCGGCGCCGAGTACCTCAAGGCGGCCAAGGAACCAGCGCTGGCCTCGACGTACAGGTTTCTTCCGAGCGGCGCGGGCGGCGATTTTCCTTTCGAGGGCTACCTGTTCCCGGACACCTACCTCGTCGACCCATCCGCGGGCGCGGCTGGACTCGTCCACGCGCAGCTGGATCAGTTCGACACCGTCTTCTCCGCCGACTGGCGAGCGCAGATCGCCCAGTCGACCGCCGCCCGGCCCAAGCAGGACATCCGCTCGGTCGTGATCCTCGCCTCGATGGTCGACCGCGAAGCGAACAACAAGACCGCGAGCGACCGCGGCAACGTCTGCAGCGTGTACTACAACCGGCTGCGCGTGAACATGACCCTCGGAGTCGACGCTACGCTGCTCTACGCGCTGCATCGCCTGAGCCCCGAGCCCACCGCGGCCGAGCTCAAGCTCGACTCGCCCTACAACTCGCGCACCCACGCCGGCCTGCCGCCGACCCCGATCAGCAACCCCGGCAAGGAGGCGCTCGCGGCGTGCATCAACCCGCCCGTGACCAGCTACCTCTTCTACTTCACCGACAAGCAGGGCACGACGCACTTCGAGACCAACCAGGCGGACTTCGAGGCTGATCAGAAGAAGTACGGCGTGAGCGGCAGCTGACCCGCAAGGTCTTTCTCGTCGGCCAGGGGATCTCCTACTCGAGCAGCCCCGCCATGCACAACGCGGCGTTCCGAGCAGTGGGATTGGAATGGACGTACGAGCTGCTCGAGGTTGCGCCCGCGGAGCTTCCCGCTGTGCTCGACCGCCTGAAGGCACCGGATGTCGCCGGCGCGAACGTCACCATCCCGTACAAGCAATCCGTGATGGAGCACCTGGATTCGATCGCAGACGACGCGCTGCGCGCCCGCGCCGTGAACACCATCGTCAATGAGGGAGGCCGTCTCGAGGGCTTCAACACTGACATCGCAGCCATCCGGCTCGCGCTCGACGAGGTCGGGGTCAAGCCGCACGGCGCCAATGCCGTCATCCTCGGCGCCGGGGGGGCCGCGCGTGCCGCCGCCCAGGCCCTGGTGGGCGCGCACATCACGTTTCTGACGCGGCATCCGGAGGATGCCGTGTTGCCCGGCAAGGCCGTGGGTTGGGACGACCCGGGCGCGGCCGCGTCGTCCCGCTCGGCGGACGTGCTGGTCAACGCCACGCCGCTAGGCCGTCGCGAGGAGATGCCGCTGCGGCCGGCCGCCCTGCCACAGCGCGGCGCGGTCATCGACCTCGTCTACGTCACCGGCGGCACGCCGCTCGTGCGCAAAGCGCGTTCGCTCGGCCTGCGTACCGCGGACGGCTGGGGCGTGCTGCTCTCCCAGGGGGCGACCGCGTTCCAGCTGTGGACGGGAAAACCGGCTCCCCTCGAGGCGATGCGGGACACTCTGCAACCGTGAATCAAGATCCCGATTACCTGATCGCGCTCCTCTGGGCGGTCGTCGGAGCGGCCGGGGGCTGGCTGGTGCGCTGGGGTTCGGTGAAGCTCGCTCGCCTCGAAGGCCTCGAGCCGGGCAACAGGCTGTGGCAGGTCTATGGGCCGTCGATCCTGTGCGCCGTCCTGTTCGCGATCTACGCCTTCGTGATCCCACCGTTTCCGATCCTGCTGGTGCGGAGCGTCTTCGTGCTGGTGCTCGTGCAGGTGATCTTCTTTGACTTCGAGCATCGCCTCATCCTCGACCGCGTGATGTTTCCGTCGATGGTCCTGGCGCTGCTCGTGACCCTGAGCCCTCTGGTCAACAGCCGGCTTGGGCTGTGGCAGCAGCCGTGGTGGGCGGGGATCGCCATGGGCCTGGCGGCGGGGCTGCTCTTCTTGCTCCTCGCGCTCGCGGGGTCGGCGCTGTTCAAGGCCGAGGCGCTCGGTTTCGGCGACGTGAAGCTCGCGCTGTTCATGGGTCTGCTGCTCGGCTGGCCCTACACGCTCACGGCGATGTTCTACGGCGTTTTCCTGGCCGGCCTGGTCTCGATCGGCGTGATCGTCTGGCGACGCTCGCTGAAGGGCACGATCGCGTACGGGCCGTACCTGGCGGCGGGAGCCGTGCTCATGCTGGTCCAGCTGCCGTGGCAGTAGGGGACAATAGCCGGCCATGAGCAAGATGCTGCCTGGCGAAAACCTCATCCTCAAGGACCACCCGCACTGGATCACCCTGGTCAAGAGCCTCGTGGTCCCGGTGGTCCTGCTCGTCGTCGTGCTCGTCTCCGACTTCACCTTGCTCGGCCCCGATGGCTACTACGTGCCGAAGCTCCGGACGTTCCTGACGCTGGGCGTGGTCGCGCTTGCGATCCTGTGGGTCATCGTCGTGTGGATCCGGTGGCAGTCGGTGACGTACACGCTCACGGACCAGCGAATCACCATCCAGTCGGGCGTCTTCAGCCGCCAGGAGAAGATCATCCCCATCGACCGTGTGCAGGACTGCACCACCCGGCAGTCATTGCTCGGCCGGATCATCGGCTACGGGCGCGTCGAGGTCGACGCCGCCGGCGCGCAGGGCGCCGAGATCCTGGACCATCTCCCCAAGCCGGGCGACTTCCGCGACCAGGTTTTCGTCCAGTCGGAGAAGCGTCGCGGCGGTGGCGCAACCACGCCGGCGGCCGGGGCGCCGGTGCCGGCGAACCCTTCCGGCGTCTAGCGATTTCCGCCGGCCGCTCGCGCTGGTCGGCTTCATGGGGTCCGGCAAGACGCTGGTCGGCGCCCTCGTCGCGGAACGCGCTCACGCATCTTTCGCCGACCTCGACCTCATGGTCGAGGACAAGGCGGGGATGCCGATCGCGGACATCTTCGCCACCCACAACGAGTCCGTGTTTCGAGCCTGGGAGAAAGAGCTGCTGCCGATGGCGCTCCGTCCGGGCACTGTCGCCGCCCTGGGCGGCGGCGCGGTGATCGACGACGATAACTGGGCCTTGATCTCGAAGCGGGCCACCTCCGTCTACCTCGAAGCTCCATTCGCGACGTTGTGGAGCCGCATCGGCCACACGCCGGGACGGCCCGTCGTCGCGGGGCGTTCGCGCGAAGAGGTCGAGGCGCTTTTCGAAAGGCGCCGCCCTCGCTACGAGCAGGCCACGCACCGCGTCGACGCCGACCGCGACGCCACCGAGGTGGCGGTGGACGTGATGAAGCTGTGGTCCGCCTGATCCTCGACTCGTCGACCGGGAGCTACCCGGTCGTGATCGGCTCCAACCTCCACCGGGAGCTGCGCAACGCGATCACACGGCTCGACCCGACCGGAGCCGCGATCGTGACCGACACCAACGTGCGGCCATGGGCGCTCAAGGTCGCCAAGGCGATCAAGCGCGCGGGGCTGAAGACTTCGCTGCTTGTCCTGCCCGCCGGCGAGCGGTCCAAATCGCTGGCCCAGCTCGAGCGGGTCCTGACCTTTCTCGAGCGCCAGAAGGTCGACCGTGGCGGCTGCGTGATCGCCGTGGGAGGCGGGACGGTCGGGGACGTCGCCGGCCTCGCCGCCGCCATGTGGCAGCGAGGCGTGCGCCTGGTGGCCGTGCCGACGACGCTCCTGGCCATGGTCGACTCGAGCATCGGGGGCAAGGCGGGCGTCAACGGCCGGCGGTCGAAGAACGCGATCGGCGCCTTCTGGCAGCCGTCGGCCGTGATCTCCGATCTCGCGGCCATCGAGACGCTGCCCCCCGCGAGCTACCGGGACGCGTTCGCCGAGGTTGTAAAGTACGCCGTCGCCATGGACCGAGGACTCTTCGACCTCCTGCAGCGCAACACGCCGCGGCTCGCCGACCGCGACCCCGCGATGCTCGAGAGGATCGTCTTCCGCTGCGTCGCCGCCAAGGCGCTGGTCGTCGCCAAGGACGAGCGCGACCGCGGCCCGCGAGCGATCCTCAACTACGGCCATACGGCGGGCCACGCGCTGGAGGCGGCGACGGGATTTCGTGTCAGCCACGGCCGCGCTGTCGCGTTCGGAATGAGGGTCGCGGCGCGGATCGCCGTCGCCATGGACCTGTGCAGCAAGCGCCTGGTCGAGTCGCAGGACGAGCTCCTGGCCTCGTTCGGCCTCCCCGACCGGCCACCGAGCGCGGACGCGAAGAAGGTGCTGGCTGCGATCGCGCTCGACAAGAAGGCGCGGCGCGGCAGGGTGGCGTGGGTGATGCCACGCAGGATCGGGCACGCCGAGCCTGGACACGCGGTCCCGGGCGCGCTGGTCCGCCGTGTAGTCACCAGGTCGCTGGCATGAGCAAACGGGTGGTGGTCGTCAACGGCCCCAACCTGAACCTGCTCGGCAAGCGCGAGCCCGAGATCTACGGCACCCGCTCGCTGGACGATCTGAACAAGACCGTCGAGGCCAAGGCCAAGGAGCTCGGCTGGGAGGTGAGCCTTTTTCAGAGCAACCACGAGGGCCAGATCATCGACTTCCTGCAGCAGCACGCGCCGGGCTCAGCGGGCGTCGTCATCAATCCGGGCGCGCTGTCCCACTACTCGCTCGCGCTCTACGATTGTCTCCAGGCGCTCGCGCTTCCGGTCGTGGAGGTCCACCTCTCGAACATCCACGCGCGCGAGGAGTTCCGCTCCCGCAGCGTGACCGCGCGGGCCGCCCGCGGCGTGATCACCGGACTAGGTTTTGCGGGATATGAGCTCGCGTTGGAGTTCTTAGCGAAACAATGATTTCAACCAACGATTTTCGCAACGGGATGATGTTCGAGATGGACGGCCAGCTGCTGTCCATCGTCAGCGTCGAGCACATCAAGCTCGCGCGCGCCGGCGCGGTGATCAAGGCCAAGCTGCGTAACGTGCTCACCGGCTCGAACTTCGAGCAGAGCTTCCGCAGTGGCGACAAGTACCGCGCCGTCCGCATCGACAGCACCGAGGCGACTTACAGCTACTCCGACGGCACGCATCACTACTTCATGGACACCAAGACGTATGACCAGGTGCCGGTGGATGAGGACATGCTCGAATCGGTCCTGCCGATGTTGAAGGAGGGCAGCTCCGTTTTTCTTCAGCGCTACCGTGACCGGCTGATCGGCGTCGAGCTGCCGATCAACGTCGACCTCAAGGTGGTTTCGACGGACCCGGGGTTCAGGGGCGACACCGTCTCCGGGGCGACCAAGCCGGCGAAGCTGGAGACCGGAGCGACGGTCCAGGTCCCGCTTTTCATCCAGTCGGGTGACGTGATCCGTGTCGACACGCGCGACCAAACCTATGTCGAGCGGGCGTAACCTAGGGCGGTTATGAGCGAGAACGGTTCCCTGGGGGCGGTCCGTGTGGCCAACGAGGTGATCGCGAGCATCGCAGCGCTGGCCGCGTGCGAGGTCGAAGGCGTGGAGGGGATGGACGAGGCCGCGGCCCGTCACTTCGGTGACTGGGTGCGGCGTCAGGCGGCGCATCGCGGGGTCCGCGTGCACATCGAGGGCGACCGATCGATCCACCTCGAGGTCTTCCTCACGGTCGACTCGGAGGCCAAGCTCGCCGATGTGGCGGCGGCGGTTCAGGCCAACGTCGTCGAGGCGACCGAGCGCATGCTGGGCCTGGAGGTCGGCGAGGTGAACGTCTTCGTGTCGAGCGTCGCCTTCGCCACGTAGAAGGCCCGTGGGAAAGCGGCACCAGGCGCGTGAGCTGGCGCTGAAAGTCCTGTTCCAGCTCGAAGTCGGCGGCGACGACGTCGAAGAGGTGCTCAGCTACCAGGCAGCCGAGGGGGCCGCGACCGAGGACGTGACTGACTTTGCGCGCCAGCTGGTCAATGGCGTGATCGCCAACCGAGAGAAGCTCGATGCCATCCTGAGCGAGACCTCGGAGCACTGGCGCCTCGAGCAGATGGCGAAGGTGGACCGCGTCATCCTCCGCATCGCGGTGTACGAGATCGCGATCGACCGCAAGGTGCCGACCAAGGCAGCCATCAACGAGTCCATCGAGCTCGCGAAGACATTCTCCGGCGACGAGGCGGGGCGGTTCGTCAACGGCGTCCTCGGCCGCGTGGCCGCGACCGCGACTTGAGCGAGCGCGGCTTCGATGCCATCCTCGCCGAGCTCGAGAAGACGATCGCTGTCCTGGCTGACGGCTCGTCGCCCCTGGAGGAGCTGGTCGCGGCCCACCAGAGGGCGCTGCGCCTGCATACCGAAGCCGAATCGAGCCTGGCGAAGCTGAAGGCCCGCGCCGGGGAAGCCGCAAAATTGCTGTCTGAGTGAGATTTCTCCTGGCACCGATCGTCGCCTGGGCCTTCGCGCAGGCGGCCAAGGTGACGCTGACATCCGTCCGCCAGCGTCGCCTGAACCTCCGAGTCCTGGCCGAGACCGGCGGCATGCCGAGCAGCCACAGCGCGATCGTCATGGGCCTCACCACCGCGGTCGGTAAATATGCGGGGCTGGGTTCCGCCGCGTTCGCGATCGCCCTTATCTTCACCTTCGTGGTCATGTACGACGCGGCCGGCCTCCGGCGGGCGGCGGGCCGCCAGGCCGAGGTCCTGAACCGCCTGGTCGAGGACCTCGTGCACATGCGCGGCGTCCAGGAGGCGAGGCTGCGCGAGCTGCTTGGGCACACGCCGATGGAAGTCCTGGCCGGAGCCGCGATCGGCCTCGCCGTCGGTTTGATTCTCTGAGTTGCCGCGCCTCGACGTGCTCGTGACCAAGAACGGCCTGGCGGAGTCGCGCGAGCGCGCGCAGGCGCTGATCCTCGCCGGCAAGGTTCGCGTGGCGGGGGAGACGGTCCGGAGCCCTTCCCGCACCGTCAGCGAGGACGCGCCGATCGCGGTCGACTCGGCGCCTTCGTACGCGAGCCGCGGCGCCCTCAAGCTGGCGCCCGCGCTCGAGCGCTTCGGCGTCCACCCCGACGGTCGCGTGTGCGCCGACATCGGCGCCTCGACCGGCGGCTTCACGGACGTCCTCTTACGGCGGGACGCGGCCAGGGTCTACGCCATCGACGTCGGACGGGGCCTGCTGCACTGGCGACTGCGCCAGGACCCCCGGGTGGTGGTGATCGAGCGCGTCAACGCGCGCGACCTGGACCCATTTCCCGAACCGGTCAGCCTGGTGGTGATCGACGTGTCGTTCATCAGCCTGGACAAGGTGCTGCCGGCGATCCGGCGCGCGGCGCCGGGCGCCGAGGTTGTCGCTCTCTTCAAGCCGCAGTTCGAGGTGGGGCGGTCGGAGGTGGGGAAGGGGGGCATCGTGCGCAACCAGGCCGCGCTCGAATCCGCGCTGTCGCGATTTCGGGAGTGGTGCGGTGCGAACGGCTATGCCGTCATAGGCGAGGTCGCGTCGGAGGTCGCGGGCGCAGAGGGAAACCGTGAGATCTTCGTTCACCTGCAACCGGAGCAGCCGTGAAGGTCTGCCTGATTCGCGGCTCAGGCGTCGAGCAGGACGAGGTCGACGATCTCTTCGGCGCGCTGAACGCGCGCCAGGTGGAAGCCCTCGAGCTGAAACGAGACGCCAAACCGGAGGCGGCCGCGGACCTGCTGAGCGGCACTGACCTGTTGCTCACGCTCGGCGGCGACGGAACATTCCTGGCCGGCGCGCGGCTCGCGGCACCGCGCGACATCCCGATCCTCGGCGTCAACCATGGACATCTGGGCTTTCTCACCGAGATCGAAGCCCACGAGATGGCGGCAGGCTTGAGCCGCTACCTCGACGGCTCGTACCGAATCGAGGAGCGCACGATGCTCCAGGTGACGCTCGTCCGGAAGGACGGAGCCACGGTGCGGGACATCGGTCTCAACGAGGTCGTCGTCGACCATTCGGGCGACGCTCGAATCCTGCGCCTCGAGATCGACGTGGGTGGGCAGCGGGTCGGTGTGATCGACGCTGACGGCGCCATCGTCGCCACCGCGAGCGGGTCCACGGCGTACGCCTTGGCCAGCGGCGGTCCGATCCTGGAGCCAACCCTGGAGGACCTCGTCCTCGTGCCGATGAGTCCTTTTGCGCTCACGGTCCGTCCCATTGTTTTCGCGCCAGGTCAGGACATCAGCCTCAGCGTGGTGCGGGGCCCCGCGGAGATGCGGGTCGACGGCCAGGGCCGGGCACAAGACGTGGGTATCGGCGACGTGGTCAGGTGCGGATCGCATGCGAAGCGGCTGAAGGTCATTCGGTTCAGCCCGCCGGAGAGCTTCTACCAGCGGCTGGGCGACAAGCTGGGGTGGGGCCGGCCCCTGGTTCCCAAGAAGTAGCGCGATGCTCAAGGAGCTGAATGTCCGCGACCTCGCCCTGGTCGCGGAAGCGGCGGTGCGGTTCGGTCCCGGGCTCAACCTTCTGACCGGCGAGACCGGTAGTGGCAAGTCGCTCCTCATCGATGCCCTGAGCCTCGCTCTTGGCTCGCGGGGCGGGGCCGACCAGGTCAGGCACGGCGCCGCGCGCGCCACGGTCGAGGCCGCCTTCGACTCGGTCGTCCTCCAGCGCGAGATCGGCAAGCGCTCCACCGCCCGCATCGACGGCCGCGCCGCGACCCCCGCTCAGCTGCGAGAGCTCGGCGCAAAGCTGGTGGCGGTGCATGGCCAGCACGAGCACCAGGCGCTCCTCGACGCCCAGGCCCAGACCGAGCTTCTGGACGCGTACGCGGGCGCCCTGGACGCTCGCGCCGTGGTTGCGACCGCTTACGCGGCCTGGGTCAAGGCGGCGAACACGCTGCGGGACATCGAGCAGGTGCGCTCGCGCGGCAAGCGCGAGCAGGAGTACCTGCGCTGGCAGCTCGATGAGCTCCGCAAGGCGGATCCGCGACCCGGCGAGGATGACGCGCTGACGGCGGAGCGCGCGGCGATCCGTCACGCGGCCCGCCTGGGCGAGCTGGGCCAGGAGGCGGTGGACGCCCTGCGCGAAGAGGGCGTCGCGCGCGCCGCGTCCGCGTTGAGGTCGGCAGCAGGCCTGGATCCTCGCCTCTCCGACGCCGCCGCGCGCCTGCGGACGCTCGCCGAGGAGACCACCGACGTCGCCGCCGAGGTGAGGCGCTACGTCGAGGTCCTGGACTCGGACCCCGCGCGCCTCGAGGCGATCGAGTCTCGGCTGGCAGAGCTCGAGGCTGTGAAGCGCAAGTACGGCGGGTCGATCGAGGCCGCGCTCGAGGAGCGCCAGCGTCTCGAAACGCAGCTCGGTGCCACCGAGGACCTCGAGTCGGCGCTGGCGGCGGCGGAGGCGGAAAGGGCGGGGCGGCGCGACAGCCTGGAGGCGGCTGCGGCAGGCCTGTCAAGCGCAAGGGCAGGCTCCGCTTCCCGTCTGGCGAAGGCCGTCGCGGCGGAGCTCGAGGGTCTGCGACTGGAGGCTTCGCGCTTCGAGGTCGCCCTGAGGCCGCTGAGCGAGATCGACCCGACCGGGGCGGAGTCCGCGGAGATGATGTTTTCCGCCAACCCGGGGGAACCGCTCGCGCCACTGGCCAGGGTCGCATCGGGAGGCGAGCTGGCCCGGGTCATGCTGGCGATCAAGACCGTCGCCGCCGACGCAGACCGCATGCCGACCATGGTGTTCGACGAGGTCGACGCCGGGATCGGCGGCGAGGCGGCGATCCAGGTGGGTCTTCGTCTCAAAGCGCTTGGCGTGCGCCACCAGGTGCTGGTCGTCACGCACCTCGCGCAGATCGCGTCGTTCGCCGACCATCACCTTGTGATCGAGAAGACGCCAGGTCGCGACGGCCGCAACGTCGTCACCGTGCGCGAGCTGGCCACGGAAGCCGAGAAGGCGGCGGAGCTGGCGCGGATGATGAGCGGCGGCGTCACCGCCAAGGCCGTCGCTCGTGCGCAGGAGCTGCTGGAAGAGGCGCGGCGCTAACAGGTAATCTTCCCGGTCGAATGGAAACGGCGCCGAGCCGACTCCCGGTCAGCACCCCGGTATTCGAAGGGCCCCTCGAGCTTCTCCTTGCTCTGGTCGAGCGTGAGGAGGTCGACATCTTCAAGGTCTCGCTCGCGAAGGTGACCGACGCCTACCTGGCGGAGATCGCATCGCGCGAGATCGCCGACCCGCAGGAGATGGCCGAGTTCCTGTGGATGGCCGCCCGCATGCTGCTGCTCAAGTCGATCCGGCTGCTGCCCACCGACGCGCCGACGGACGAGGAAACCGAGCTCCTCGGCTGGGAGGACGAGGTGAGGCAGCGCCTCGAGGAGTACCGCGCGTACAAGGAGATCGCGGGCGAGCTGCTCGAGCGGGCGCAGCAGGAGACCTTTGCGTTTCCTCCGCCGGCGCGGCCGGTCGAGGCCGGCGGGCAGGAGGAGCCGCTCAACGTCGATTTCCTGGTCGAGGCGTTCAACCGCGTCCTCGCGCGAATCCCGCCGCGCCCTCTCATCGTCACGGGTCGCACATGGACGCTGCAGGAAAAGCTCGACCTGATATCTGGAAGGCTGCGCGACGGACCGATCGAGCTGGTGGAGCTAATCCTCGAATCCCAGGACCGGCTCGAGGCGGTGGTCACCTTCGTGGCTCTGCTCGAGCTCATCAGGCGCTCGCTCGTGCGCGTGCGGCAGAAGGAGCGCTTCGGCCCCATCCACGTCGAGGCGCGGGAGCCGGCGGCATGAGCGACATCTCCGCGGCGGTCGAAGCGATCCTGTTCAGCTCGAACCGGCCGCTCAAGGTCCGCGAGCTGCAGCAGGCGACCGACGCCGACCGCAACAGCGTCGAGGGCGCCCTGGAGAAGCTGCGCGAGACGCTGGACGGCCGGGGCGTGATGTTGATGCGCCACCACGACGAGGTCCACCTCGCCACGCGCCCGGAGTTCGCGGGGGCGGTGCGCCGCGCCTTGCGGCCCGAGGTCTCGGGGAGGCTGTCCCAGGCGGCCTACGAGACGCTGGCGATCGTCGCGTACCAACAGCCCGTCTCGCGCGCTCGCGTGGAGGAGGTGCGCGGCGTCAACTGCGAGAGCGTGCTCGGGAACCTCGAGCTCCGCGATCTCATCACCGAGGTCGGGCGTGGCTCGGGGCCCGGCCAGCCGAAGCTGTACGGGACGACGATGCGGTTCCTGCAGGTGATGGGCCTCGAGTCCCTGGACCACCTGCCGACGCCGAGCGAAGGCGCGGAGCTTCTCGAACGAGGCCTCACGAAAGGTTAAACCGGTTCCTGGCGCGGTCCGGCGTGGCCAGCCGCCGCGCGGCCGACGCGCTCATCGCTTCGGGTTCCGTGCTCGTCAACGGCAAGCGCCCGCCGAAGTCGGGCGCGCTCGTCGACCCGGACCAGGACGCCGTCACCGTTGACGGCCGCCGGGTCAAGCCTCCTACTACTCACCGGTACCTGATGCTCAACAAGCCGCTCGGCGTCATTACGACCGCCAAGGACGAGGCGAATCGGAAGACCGTGCTGGACGTCGTCGGCGAAGAGGGGAGCCACGGCCACCGTATCTACCCGGTGGGCCGCCTCGATGGCGACAGCAGCGGCCTGCTCCTGCTCACCGATGACGGCGACCTGTCCTACAGGCTCACCCATCCGCGCTACGGGGTGGCGAAGGAATACGCGGTCACGGTGGCCGGGATCCCACTGGCGCGCGAGCTCGAAGTTTTGCGCCGCGGCGTGAAGCTAGATGACGGCATGACCGCGCCGGCGGAGGTCGACGTCGTGCGGGCCACCAAGGGCGATCGCGAGTCAGGCCGAGCAGAGCTGCGGATCGTCATCACGGAAGGCAGGCACCGCCAGGTCCGCCGCATGTTGCATGCGGTCGGCCACAAGGTGGTCGCCCTGGAGCGCAGGGCGTTCGGGCCGCTCAGGTTGGGCCGCTTGAAGAGAGGCGACTGGCGGGTGCTCTCTCCTGGCGAGGTGGAAGCCCTGCGTCGCGCGACAGGTCTCGAGCCGAGTTGATCATCGCGATCGACGGTGGCGTCGCCTCGGGCAAGTCGGCGGTGGGCCGTCGCGTCGCCGAGCGGCTCGGGCTTCCGTTCATCGACAGCGGCCTGATGTATCGCGCCATCACGCGGCTGGCGGCCGAGCGAGGCATCGACCCGCGCGACAGCGACGCGGTGACATCGCTCGCCGAGTCGACCGTCATCCGCATGGAGGGCGAGCGCGTTTGGGCGGATGGGACCGAGCTGACCGACGGCATCTACGACACCGACTACGCGGACGCCCTTCCCGTCATCTCCGCGATCCCTGGCGTGCGCAAGGCGCTGGTCGAGGACCAGCGCAAGATGGCCCGGTCGGGTGTGGTCATGGCGGGTCGCGACATCGGGACCGTCGTCTTCCCCGACGCCGAGTTCAAGTTCTTCCTCATCGCCAGCCTGGACGAGAAGGTCCGCCGTCGCGCGGCGCAGTACGAGAGGCGTGGCGAGAGGGTGGACGAGGATGCGATGCGCAAGGAGGTCGAGCTCCGCGACCGTGTCGACTCGAATCGCCCGATCGCGCCTCTCAAGCCGGCGCCCGACGCGATCATCATCGACACGGACCACCTCGACCTCGACGAGGTCGTCGAGCGGATCGCGAGCAGGGTTCGCGCGGGCGCCTGATGTACCCCTTGCTCCGAGCGTTCATGCGCTTCATGACGCGCACTTACCTGGGCGGGTTGTTTCGGGTCGAGGGACTGGAGAACGTGCCGCGGGCGGGCGCGCTGATCGTCTGCCCGAATCATTTCGCGACCCTCGACCCGCCGATGGTGCCCGCCTTCCTTCCGCGCAGCGACTCGTGGAGCATGGCCAAGTCCGAGTACTTCAAGAAGCCGTGGATGCGCTGGCTGTTCACCGCGTATCACGCGTTTCCAGTTGTCCGTCACACCGCCGACCGTGCGGCGTTGCGCCGCTCCTTCGACCTGTTGAAGGCGGGCGAGGTGCTCATCATGTTTCCGGAGGGCACACGCGTCGAAGGCGGTGTCCTCGCCCAGCCCGAGCCGGGTGCCGGCTTCATCGCCCAGAAGGCTGGCTGCCCCGTGCTGCCGGTGGCGCTGACCGGCACGCGGGAGTGCATGCCTAAGGGCAAGATCTGGCCGCGGCGGGTCCCGGTGACGGTGCGGTTTGGTAAGCCCTTCCTTCTCCGTCAGCGCCGAGCCAGCGGCGACCGCATAACCCATGAGGAGGCGGCCGACGCGATCATGCTCAAGATCGCGGAGCTGCTGCCCCCCGACATGCGCGGAGCCTTCAGCGACCTGCAGTCGTTGCGCGCGCGGCTGGCCGGGGTCGTGAAGGAGCTTTGAGCCCTAGCCGATCGCGGGTCTGGCCCAGTCGTCCTCGACCAGGCTTCCGAGCGCGGGGTTGAAGCAGGCGTCGAAGGCCTCTTTGAGCGACTGCGGCGTGAGCCTGGTCGGCTGCTGCCGGTAGTTCGCCAGATCGACCAGTCGCGCGATCAGCGCGCGTGGGTGAGAACCACGCAGCGGCTTCTTGCCGTAGAGGTTGTTCAGCAGATAACCGATCGCCTTGTCGTCCCAGGGCACGCCCTGGCGGTCGCACTCGTAGCGCAGGATGCGGCCAAATGCCTCGGGCGACGGGTTGCCGATGCCGATCTTGTACGCCATGCGGCGAAGGAACGCTTCGTCGACGAGCTCGGTGGGCGAGAGGTTGGTCGAGAACACGACCTGGCAGACGAAGGGGAGCTCGATCTTGCGGCCCGACGCGGACAGGTCCAGGTAGTCGATCTTCTTCTCCATCGGCACGATGAAGCGGTTGAGGAGTCGCATCGGCGGCACCTCCTGGCGACCGAAGTCGTCGATCACGAACACTCCCGCGTTGGCCTTCCACTGCAGAGGCGCCTCGTAATAGCGGTTCTGCAGGTCGTAGGTGAGGTCGAGCTGCTGGAGCTTGAGCTCGCCACCGGCCGTGACGACGGGCCGCTCGACCCTGACCAGGCGGCGGTCGATGGGCTGCTCGCCCTCGGCGATCTTGTGGTAGACGGGGTCGATCACCCGGACGATCTCGTCGCCGATCGCCACCGCGTGCGGGATCTCGATCGGCGCGCCCATAAGGAGCGCCATTCGCTCGGTGATCGTGCTCTTGCCGTTCCCGGGAGCGCCGAAGATGAACAGCGAGGCTCGCGAGACCATGGCGCCGCCGATCTGGTCGATGACGTGCTGCTCGAGCTCGAGCTCGCCCAGGGCCTTCTTCAGCTGGGCATCGGTGACCGGCGACTTGCCGGTGACCTGGGAGCGGATGAGCGCGAGGTAGTCCTCGAAGTTGACCGGGCAGGGACCGAGGTAGCGCGTCTGCACCGCCGACATCTCGGCTGCTCGCTGGCGCCCCGCGCCGGAGATGGCGTAGTTCATCTTGACCGGGTAGGGACGCCCTTCCATGCCGGGATCGTTGGACACGCCGCGCGTGTCCATGAGCTGGTTCTTCTCGAACTCGTCGATGAGCGGGGAGAAGGTCTCGAAGGGGAGTCCGAGCCGCTGCTCGAGGGCGGCGCCGGTCAGCTGGTCGGCGAATGCGAGTGTGCGAAGGAGGAGGCTGGCGACCAGGTCACGCCTGACGTGAAGGTCCTCCAGTCGCTTGGGAGCCTCGATCGCCCCGGTTACCATCGGGCGCACATATTACATTTCAGAACCTGCAATTCCGGCGCTTACTAGAATCGGTGGAAACTTGCCGGAATATGTAGCCCTGGACCTGGAGACGACCGGTCTCGATCCGGCCCGAGACCGAGTCATTGAGATCGGCGCCGTCGCCTTCACGCCGGACCAGGTGGGCTCCACCCTCGAGCAGCTGGTCGACCCGGGACGGGCCGTCCCCGACACCGTGCTCCGCCTGACCGGCATCAAGCCGGAAGAGCTGCGTGGCGCCGCCCGGCCCGAGCAGGCCCTCCAGCGGCTGAGCGAGTTCCTGCGGGGCCGCCAGCCGGTGGGTCACGGCGCGCGGCTGGACGTCGAGTTCCTCGAGGCGGCCGGCCTGTGGGACCCCTCCCAGCAGATCCTCGACACCCTGGACATCGCCCGGATCCTCCTGCCGGCCGCCGCCAGCCACAGCCTCCCCCTGCTCTCGACCGAGATGGGGTTCAGCCAGCCTCGTCCGCACCGGGCGCTCGACGACGCCGACGCCACGCGCCAGCTCCTCCTCCGCCTGCGCGACGAGGCCGTGGCGCTGGACGAAGGCCTCAAGGAGGCGATGCTCGCGCTGGTCGCGCCGTACCCATGGCCGGCGGCAAGGTTCTTCGCCGAAGCGCTGACAGCCCCCAACCCCAACCCGGAGGCGACGACGGCTGTGCGAGTCGAGTCCGTCCGCCGTGGCCTCTCGGCCGAGATGCCGCCCAAGGACGCGACCGCGCTGGCGGGTTTGCTCGGCCCGGAGGGGCCGCTCGCCGGCCAGCTGCCCGGCTACGAGCACAGGGAGTCGCAGACGCAGATGCTGCTCGCCGTGGCCCAGATCCAGGCCCGCGGCGGAACGCTCGTCGTCGAGGCCGGGACCGGGACGGGGAAGAGCCTCGCCTACCTGGTGCCGTCGCTCGCGCGGGCCGTCGGGCACCGCGAGCGCGTGGTCGTCTCGACCAACACCCACACGCTCCAGGAGCAGCTGATGGGCAAGGACCTTCCCGGGCTCAGGGAGTGGCTGCCCTGGGACTTCAAGGCCTGCCTGCTGAAGGGCCGGTCCAATTACATCTCCCTGCGCCGCTGGCGCCGGTACCTGGTCGAGCCCTGCAAGGACGCCGAAGAGCTCATGTTCAAGCTGAAGCTCCTGACCTGGCTCCATACCACCGAGAGCGGCGACCGCTCCGAGCTTCGCCTTTATGGGCGCGAGGAGGTCTGGTGGAACGCCGTCGCCAGCGACCCGCTCGACTGCGTCGGGATCAACTGCACCAAGGAGGATTGCTACGTCCACCGTGCCCGCGCCGAGGCGGAAACGGCCGACCTGGTGGTAATCAATCACGCGCTGCTCCTCGCCGACGCCGAGGTGGGCGGTGGCCTCCTGCCCGAGTACGACCACCTCGTGATCGACGAGGCTCACCACCTGGAAGAGGCTGCGACACGTGGCCTGCGGCAGGAGGTCGACGGTCCCGGCGTGGTCGCGCTCCTGGAGAGGCTCTCGGGCGCCCTGCTCGAAGACCTGCGCCGGCAGCCACGCCTCGGAGCGTCAGACGACGCATTCGCGGGGGCCGCGCCGCAGGCGGTCACGGCGGCGGAGCGTGTGCGGGAGCTGTTCCGCCTCGCCGACGCCTGGGTCGCCGCGCGGCTGGGAGAGGCGGAGCGGCGCGAGGAATCGCTCCGCATCACCGCGCAGCTGCGCGACGACGACGGCTGGCCTCAGATCCGCCTCTGCGGCGAGAACGCGGTCACCGCGCTCGCGGCGCTCGATGCGTCGCTGCGCAGGGCAGTCGCCGGCGTGCGCGAGTGGCTCGGCGGCGATGAGCCCGACCAGGGTATCCGCGAGCTGGAGATGATCCGCGGCCGGCTCGAGTCGGCGTTGGCTGTGCTCGAAGAAGCGTTGCTCCGGCCAGACGCCAACCGTGTGTACTGGTTCAGCCAGGTTTCGCGGGCTGAAAACCTTCTGCTTCGCGCGGCGCCGATCAACGTCGGCTCGCTCCTGCGGAACCGCGTTTACGCGGAGAAGCGCTCGACCGTCTTCACCTCGGCCACGCTGGCCGTCGGCGGCACGTTCGACTACTTCAGCTCCCGGGTGGGCCTGGGTCCCGAGATCGAAGAGATGATCCTGCCTTCGCCATTCGACTTCTATCACCAGGCGCTTGTGTGCCTGCCCACCGATATGCCGCTGCCCGAGGACGAGATGTTCGACGGCGCCGTGGAAGAGATCATCGCGGCCGTCGCGCGCCGAGCCCGCGGCCGGACCCTTGCGCTCTTCACGTCGCATCGGCAGCTGCGCGACGTCCATGCCGCGCTCAAGCAGCGCATCGACCTCGACGAGGTGCTCATCCTCGGCCAGGGCATCGACGGCCAGCGGCGCCAGCTCCTGAAAATGTTCGAGGAGGCCGAGCGCCCACTCCTCCTCGGCACGTCGACCTTCTGGGAGGGGATCGACATACCCGGTGAGCGGCTCAGCTGCGTGATCGTGGTCCGGCTGCCGTTCCCCGTGCCGACCGACCCTGTCTACGCCGCTCGCGCCGAGCAGGTCCGCGACGCGTTTTCCCAGCTCGCGTTGCCCCAGGCGGCCCTGCGGCTGAAACAGGGATTCGGACGCCTCATCCGCCGCTCGACGGACCGCGGCGCTGTGGTCATCCTCGACAACCGGATCCTCGGCCGCGACTACGGCAAGGCGTTTCTCGACGTGCTTCCACCGGCCTCGCGGTACGTGGGTCCCGGTGAAGAGGTGGCCGACCGTGTCGGGGCGTGGCTCGAGGGAGCTTGAGCAGACTGTTTGTTGTTGCGACCCCGATCGGAAACCTCGAGGACCTGAGCGCGCGGGCGCTGCGCGTGCTCGGCGAGGCGACCGCCATCGCCGCCGAGGACACGAGGGTGACTTCGCGCCTGCTGGCGCGGCACGGCATCCGCAAGCCGCTGATGAGCTATCGGGCCCCGGTGGAACGTCGCGGCTTGCCCCGTGTGATGGCCGCCCTCGACGAAGGCGACGTCGCGCTGGTCAGCGACGCGGGCACACCGACGCTGTCCGACCCCGGGCAGGCCCTGGTCACCGCGGCGTGGGCGGCGGGGCACACCGTGGTGCCCATCCCGGGGCCGAGCTCGGTCACGGCCGCGCTGTCGATCGCGGGCTATGGCGGGCCGGGGTTCACATTCCTCGGTTACCTGCCGCGGAAGCCCGGGGAGATGCGCCGCCTGATGGAGTCGCTGCGCGAGGACCCACGGCCGGCGGTTGCTTTTGAGTCACCGTATCGCGTCCAGAAGTCACTCGCCCTCCTGGCGGAGTCGCTGCCCGAGCGCAGCATCACGCTGACGCGCGAGCTGACGAAGATGCACGAGGAGGTTCTGCGCGGCACCGCGTCCGAGGTGCTCGCGGCGCTGGGTGAGCGGGCGCGTGGCGAGTTTACCCTTGTGATCTCTGGTGCCTGAAAGAACCGTCCTCGTCGCCCCAGCCTGGCCCTATGCCAACGGACCTCGGCACATCGGCCACGTGGTCGGCTTCGCCGTGCCCGGCGACGTGCTCGCGCGGTTCTGGCGCCTGCGCGGGTTACGTGTGCTGATGGCGAGCGGCACCGACGAGCACGGGACGCCGATCACCTACGAAGCGGACAAGAAAGGCATCCCGGCCCGCGAGTTCGTGGACCGCAACAGCGCGCTCATCGTCGATGACCTGGTGCGGTTGGGCATCACCTACGACATCTTCACGCGCACCACGACGGCGAACCATTACCGAGTCACCCAGGAGCTGTTCCTGAAACTGTTCGAGAAGGGCTACCTCGTCAAACGCAAGCAGATGGGCGCGTTCGACCCCACCAGCGGCCGCACGCTCCCGGACCGCTACATAGAGGGCAAGTGCCCGATCTGCGGTTACCCCGAGGCGCGAGGCGACCAGTGCGACAACTGCGGCAACCAGCTGGACCCCATCGACCTCATCAACCCGCACCAGCGCGGCAGCGATGCGACGGTCGAGTTTCGCGAAACGGAGCATTTCTTCTTCGACCTGCCCGCGCTCGGCGAGCAGCTGAAGCTCTGGATCGAGTCCCACGACAACTGGCGGACCAACGTCCGCAAGTACTCGCTCGAGTTCGTACGCAACCTGAAGCCACGCGCGATCACGCGCGATCTCGACTGGGGCGTGCCCGTGCCGCTGCCGGGCTGGGAAGACAACGCGCACAAGAAGATCTACGTGTGGTTCGACGCCGTGATCGGTTACCTGTCGGCATCAATTGAGTGGGCGGCGCAGCGCGGGGAGCCTGACGCCTGGAAGCAGTGGTGGGAGAACGACGAAAGCAGGCACTACTACACGATGGGCAAGGACAACATAACGTTCCATACCGTGATGTGGCCCGCGATCCTGATGGGCGCGGGCAACCTCCACCTGCCAGACGAGATCGTCGCGAGCGAGTTCCTGCACATGGAAGGTCGCAAGTTCTCGACCAGCCGCGGCCAGGTGATCTACGTGAAGGACGTGCTCGAACGCTACGACGCGGACGCGCTTCGCTACTACCTGATGATCGCCGGCCCCGAGAACCAGGACACCGACTTCACCTGGAGCGAGTTCGTGCGCCGCAACAACGACGAGCTGGTGGCCACGTGGGGCAACCTGGTGCACCGCACCCTGGTCAACGCGCACCGGAACTTCGGCGCGGTACCTGAGCCGGGCGCCCTGACCGAGCGCGACCGCGGTCTCCTGGTGGAGGTGGAGGTGGCGCTCGACCACGTGGCCCGGCAGCTCGAGGAGGCGCGCTTTCAGAACGCCCTCAAGCACGCGATGGAGATGGCGCGCAACGTGAACGTCTACCTGGGGACGGAGCAGCCATGGCACACGATCAAGACCGATCGCGAGCGGGCGGGCACCGTGCTCTACGTCGCGGTGCGCTGCGTCGACAACCTCAAGACCATGTTCGCGCCCTTCCTGCCGTTCTCATCGCAGAGCTTGCACGCGATGCTCGGCTATGAGGACGTGATCGCTCCCCAGCCCCAGGTGAAGGAGGTGGGCGATCACCGCATCATCACCGGCGACTACGACAGCCGGGATCGATGGGGCCCATCGACGCTCGAACCTGGCCGTAAGCTGCCCACACCCGCGCCGCTTTTCAAGCGGCTGGACGCGGTGCCCGAGGAGGTGGACTAGATCTTCGTCGACACGCACCTCCACCTCGACGAGCTCGGCGACGCGACCGAGGTGGTGCAGCAGGCGAACGCCGCCGGGGTGACGCGTCTGATCGGCGTCGGCGTGAACCTCGAGAAGAGCGCCAACGCGGTCAGCCTCGGACACGCCTACGAAGAGGTGTGGGCAGGGGTGGGACACCATCCCCTGGAGGCGTCGGAACCCGACCTGCAGGCGCTGCGGGAGCTCGCGCGCGACGAGATGGTCGTCGTCATAGGCGAGATCGGCCTCGACTTCGAGCACGTCGGCGGACCGGCGCGCGACCTGCAGATCCAGCGCCTGCACGAGATGTTCGCGATCGCCACCGAGCTCGAGCTGCCGGTCGGAATCCACAACCGCGGTGCGGCCAATGAGGTGCTGGAGGTGATCGGCGCCCACGGTGGCATCCGTGGGGTCATGCACTACTTCGCCCTCGACTGGGAGTGGGCCCAAAAGTTTCTCGAGGTCGGCTTCTACCTTTCCTTCGCCGGCCTGGTGACCCGGCCCAGCCGTGACGACTTGCGGGAGGTGGTGAAGCGGTGTCCGGCCGACCGGCTGCTCCTGGAGACCGACTCTCCATACGGCAACGCGCAGAAGCGGATGGGCGAACCGAACCGGCCGGCCTTCCTGGTCGACACGGCGGAGGTCGTGGCGGAGCTGCGCGGCATCAGCCTTGAGCAGCTCGGCGACCAGGAACGCTCGAACGCGATCGGTCTGTTTCAAAAGATGAAGTGATTTGGCCCCCCGAAATCGGCGGCTTCGCCGTGATTTCGCGGGGGCCCCTATAGACCCGGCGCGCGCGGGAGATCTCGAGCAGCTCCTGCGCCGCCACCGGATCACTCTCCAGCGCCGCCTCGGCCAGAACTTCCTGGTCGACCCCGCCCTGCGCGACGCCGTCGTCGACGCGTCAGGTGCGGCGCTCGACGATGACGTGCTCGAGATCGGCGCCGGCGTCGGCACGCTGACGGTCGGGCTTGCGGCGCGGTGCCGTCGGGTCGTCGCGGTCGAGTTCGACCGCGCGCTCATCCCGGCTCTGCGCGAGGTGGTGTCGGCGCACGGCAACGTCGAGGTCGTGCAGGCGGACATCCTGCGCTTCGACGTCGCCGGCGCATTTCCCGCGGGCGGCGAGCTCGTTGCGGGCAACATCCCCTACAACCTCACTGGGGCGCTCATCCCCAAGCTGCTCGACAGCCCGCCCCGACCGCGCCGCCTCTCGCTCGTCGTCCAGAAGGAGGTCGCGGAACGTTGGACGGCTTCGACGGCGGCGAGCCTCGCCACGATCGCGGTCCAGGTCTTCGCCGAAGCGCGGATGTTGATGACGATCCCGGCCAGCACGTTCACCCCACGGCCGAGGGTCGACTCGGCCCTGGTAGTGCTCGACGTCCGCGCCGCGCCCGCGGTCGACGTGCCTGACCTCGGTCGGTTCCTGAGGTTTGTCGGGGCCATCTTTCAGTTCCGGCGCAAGCAGCTCGGCGGGACCCTCGCGCGCGTCGCAGGGATCTCGAGCGCACAGGCCGCAAGCCGTCTGGAAGAGCTCGGAGTCGATGGGGCCCGGCGCCCGCAGACCCTGACGTTGCCCGAATGGGAGACGATCTATCGCGCATTCAATCCGGGTCTCGGTCGTTAACCTCTAGCGGACTTGGAACCGATCAGGCTCCCCGTCGAGGGTCCCGGCGGTTTTCGGGGGACGCTGCGACACACCGCATTTCGCAACATCTGGTTCGCGCAGCTGGCGGCTCAGCTGGCGGACAAGTTCCTCCTGTTTTCGCTGATCATCCTCGCCTATCACATCTCCGGCGGCAGCACGTCGGTCGCGGTCACCCTGCTCGCGTACACGGTGCCCGCGGTCCTGTTCGCCCCGCCGGCGGGGGTGATCGCCGACCGCCTCAATCGCAAGCAGATCATGATGTGGTGCAACTTCGGCCGGGCCGCCGCGGTCGCGCTCATCCCAATCGCGTCCTTGATCCCGGGCGTGAAGGACGACTTCCTCCACCTGCTCGTCATCACGCTGATCTTCTCCGCGGTCGGCCAGCTCTTCGGACCCGCCGAAGCCGCCGTCATCCCGACGGTGCTCCCGCGCGAGGCGCTCATCACAGCGAACTCGATGTCGCTGCTGACGATGGTCCTGACCCTGGTCGTGGGCGGCGTGCTCGCGCCCGTTGTCTCCAGGATCGACCTGTACGCGCCGTACTGGTGCGCGGTCGGTCTGCTCGTCGTGGCAGGCACGCTGATCTTCGCCTCCAACATCCCACCCCTCGAACGGCGCATAGCCTCGACGGTGGAGGAAAGCCGAAGCCGGTTCGTCGTCATCCTCCACGACCTGCGGGAGGGCGTCGACGCGCTGCGAGCATCGCGGGGGCTGCGGCTTGCGTTCGGCCAGGTCAGCATCGCCGTCCTCGTCCTTTTCATGCTGTACACGCTGGCGCCGGCCTACGTGAGCAGGGTCATCGGCATCGCGGCCGAGGACACCTACGTCATCCTCGGCCCCGCGACGGCCGGCGCGATCCTCAGCGCCGTGCTGCTGGGCCAGTTCGTGCGTCAGCTGGACCGGTCGCGCTTGCTCGCGGGCTCTCTCATCGCCAACGGCGTGACCCTGCTTGCGCTCGCCGCCGTGCCGGAGGCGATGAAGCATTTTTCAGACCTGCAGGTCCACAACCGGATCACAGGCGCGACCTTCAGCTTCCTGCTCGGCGTCGAGTTCGGGGCCATCCTGATCCCCGCGATCACCTACCTGATGGAGTCGACGAGCGACGCCATCCGCGGCCGCGTCTTCGCGCTGCTCTACATGGTCATCAACGGCGTGTCGGCTCTGCCGGTGCTCATCGCGGCCGCGCTCGCGGACAGCATCGGCACCGCGCAGGTGCTGGGCGGCCTGGGCGTGCTCCTGCTCGGCGGCGGGGTGGGCGTCATCGCCGGCGGGTTGCGAGCTCCTGAGCCACAAGCAACGCCGACACAATGACCACGACGAAGACGACCCCGCCGACGCCGATGGCCCGGACGATCGCGACCAGCAGAGGCAGGTTGCTGCCGAGCATATAGCCCGCCACGCCGATGAGCATCGCCCAGGCCAGCCCGCCGATTGCGCTGAAGACCTGGAACCGCCAGAACGGCATCCGCGACATTCCCGCCAGCATCGAAGCCCATGTGCGCAGGCCGAGCACGAAGCGAGCGGCGAGGATCGTCTTGTCGCCATGGCGGGCAAAGAAGAGCTCGGCCCGCGCCAGATGCTCGGGCCGGACGTGGAAGACGTTGCCGAACCTCTCGATGAACGGTCGGCCGCCGCGGTAGCCGAGCCAGTAGCCGACGTCCGCCCCCGCGGTGGCACCGACGAAGGCGATGGAGATGACGAGGAGGAGCGATTGGTGGCGCGCCGCGGCCCAGGCCGCCGCGGCCAGGAGCAGCGCCTCGCCCGGAAACGGCACACCCGCGCTCTCGACGAGAATGCCGAGGCCCGCCGAGGGATAGCCGAGCGCGTCGAGGATCCGAGTCCAGTCCATCAGAAGTCCTCCCCATTCAGGGGGAGGTGGCCGCGGAGCGGCCGGAGGGGCCTCGGTAGCCGGCTCAAAGCGGTTCATATACTGGACGACCCCATGCCCGATCACGGCGACCACGAGTCGACCGACGACCCGCTGCACGTCCTCCGCCACTCGACCGCGCACCTCCTCGCCGCCGCCGTCACCGAGCTCTACCCCGAGGCGAAGTACGCCATCGGCCCGGCCATCGAGAACCCCCCCGGCTTCTACTACGACTTCGACTTCGGCAGGCCGATCGCCGAGTCAGACCTTCCGGCGATCGAGTCGCGGATGCGCAGGCTGGCGCAGGCCGATCTCCCCTTTGTCCACGAGACCCTTCCTCGCGAGCAGGCGATCGAGGAGTTTCGCAAGCGCGGCCAGGACTACAAGCTCGAGCTGATCGCGGACAAGGTGGAGGGCGACGGGGTCAGCGTCTATCGCACCGGCGACTTCCTCGACCTCTGCCTGGGACCGCACGTCAGG
>VBJE01000384.1 GCA_005879675.1 Chloroflexota bacterium | reverse complement strand
TGGGAGTCATGGAAGTGGTGCATCCGCGCTGTGCGGGCCTGGATGTGCACAAGAAGACAGTGGTGGCTTGCGTCATGGTCCCCGGCCGTAAGGAGGTGCGCACCTTCGGCACCATGACCGACGACTTGCTGCAGCTGGCCGACTGGCTGCAGCAGGAGCAGGTGAGCCACGTGGCGATGGAATCCACCGGCGTCTACTGGAAACCGATTTACAACGTTCTCGAGGGCACCGGCCTGGAGTTGCTGGTCGTCAATGCCCAGCACATCAAAGCAGTGCCCGGCCGCAAGACCGATGTCAAAGACGCGGAGTGGATCGCCGACTGAACTGGTCCGCTACCGGACTGGCTTGGTCGAGCAACGGGGTCACGTGGTGCAGCGCATCCAGAAGCTGCTGGAGGGAGCCAACATCAAGCTCTCTGACGTAGCTTCCGACGTTGTCGGCGTCTCAGGCCGAGCCATGCTGCGAGCGCTGGCGGCGGGGGAGCAGGACACCCATCGTCTCGCGGAGATGGGCAAAAGCCAGCTCCGCAACAAGCGCCAGGAGCTCAAGCGATCCCTTCAGGGTTCGTTCGGTGAGCATCAGCGCTTCATGCTCCACAACCAGCTCGGCCTGCTGGAGTTCCTGGACCGCCAGATTGCCGAACTCAACCAGGAGGTGGAGCGCCGGCTCCGCCCTTTTGAGACTCTGCTCGAACGACTGCAGGCGATTCCCGGCATCGGACCCCGCAACTCAGAGCAGATCCTGGTCGAGGTCGGCACCGACATGAGCCGCTTTCCCTCCGACTCTCACTTCGCCTCCTGGGCCAAGCTCTGCCCCGGCAACGACGAGTCCGCCGGCAAGCGCAAGTCCGGCCGGACTGGTCAAGGCTCGCGCTGGTTGCGGGCAACCTTGGTCGAGGCCGCTTGGTCTGCAGCCCGGGTCAAGAACAGCTACTTCGCCGCTCAGTACCACCGCCTGGTACCTCGACGTGGTAAGCGGCGGGCGGCGGTCGCCGTCGCCCACAGCATGCTGATCGTCATCTACCACCTCATCAAGGACGGGACCGTCTACCAGGACCTCGGGCCGACCCACTTCGACGAGCTCGACCGTAGACGCGTGACTCGTCGCGCCGTCCACCGCCTCGAATCGCTTGGGACCCCGCCTGTTAAGACGCCGTTCTAGATCGTCTCCACGCTCATGCCCGAGCGCGCGCCCAGCAGCTTATCCGCCCGCGCTTCGCGGACGCCGATCTCGAGGTAGCCCATGCTGCCCACGTAGACAAACGGCTCGCCCGGGCGCGCCTCGGCGTAGGTCTTGGCGGTGGCGGTGATCTCGTGGTGATGCACGCGCAAGGCGCGGACCGGCGGCTTCAGGTTCGTGATGAGGTTGCCGAACCCATCGGTCCAGAGCACCCGCGGCCCGACGTCCGGCAGCGCTGTCGGCGGGTCGGCGGGAGGTCCCAGCGATTCGATCGGAACGCCCGACGCCAGTAACGCCGCCGCAGGGGCGAACACGTCGCGGCCTTCGAAGGTCGGCGCCCCGTGCGGTCGGGGCGCGAGCTCGTGGACCCGCTGTATCCCGACCTCTTCGATGACGATCGCGAAGAGGCCGTTGTCCGGACCGATGTAGAAACGGCCGCCCGCCTGCACGATCAGCCGCCTTCGCGT
>VBJE01000383.1 GCA_005879675.1 Chloroflexota bacterium | reverse complement strand
TCTGGTCCTCGTGGCCTTTCTGGGTGCTGTCGCCCTTGAAAGCGCCAACTTTGTGGCCCGTGATCTTCATCTCGATGTGCACGACGCCGGCCGCGGCGGCGCCGGCGTTTGTGGCTGTGGATCGCGGCGCTACGGCTGCGAAGGCGAGCGCGGCGACCACCGCGGCCGCCAGCAGCAGCGCCAGCGTGCGCGCGCGCGGAAACACCAGTTGGACAGTCATGGACAACACACTCCTCTCGCTTGGTGCCGGGCACCGACCGGCCGCCGCTATTTTGCGGCGGGACTCGCGAAACTGAGCCGGCTTAGCTCTGCGGAGGTGGCCCGGCGGAGCCTGGAGCGGGGGGTCCGCTCGGGCCGGCGGCGGGGGGAAGCGAGCC
>VBJE01000382.1 GCA_005879675.1 Chloroflexota bacterium | reverse complement strand
AGGCTCTGGGTCAGCATGTTCTCGGCCTGGCCGATCTTCTGCGGGTCGCCGGTCGCGCCCGCGGCGACGGCATTGGCGCGGGCGTTGGTTACCGCCTCGAGGGTGCCTCGCTCGTGGCCCATGTAGCCCTGGACGGTGTTGACCAGGTTCGGGATGAGGTCGTGGCGCCGCTTGAGCTCGACCTCGATCTCAGACCAGGCCTCCTGGGTCCGGTTCCGGGCCGCGATGAGCCCGTTGTAGGTGAGGAAGAGCCAGGCGGCCAGAAGGACGACGACCGCGATTGCGATCCACCAGCCCATGTAATCGCCCTCCTAAGCGTGCGCTCGACGCTGCCAGCGCGTCTTTTTGAGCATCTTCTTGTGCTTGTGCTTGCGCATCTTCTTGCGCCGCTTCTTGATTACCGAGCCCACTCCAACTCCCAGTACGTGTTTGATCTAACGCTTGCGATACGGCCGCGAATCATACCGTACGCCGGATTCTTGCGTCGGCCGCGGCACCCTACACTCAGGCCGGCCAATGTACTTCACGGACGCCCACGAGGAGCTGCGCCTGCACATCCGCAAGTTCCTGGAGAAGGAGGTGCAGCCGCACCTCGAAGAGTGGGAGGAGAAGACCTTTCCGGACTCGATCTTCCGCCGCTTCGGCGAGCTCGGGTTCCTGGGCCTGCGCTACCCACCCGAGTACGGAGGTCAGGGCGGCGACTACTTCTCGGCCGTCGTGCTCTCGGAGGAGCTGGCGCGGGCCGGCAGCGGCGGCCTGGGCATGGCAGTTCGGCACCGAGGAGCAGAAGCGGCGATGGGTCGTGCCCGCGATCCGGGGCGAGCAGATCGCCGCCCTGGCCATCACCGAGCCCGACGCCGGCTCGGACGTCGCCGGCATCACGACCGTTGCCCGCCGCTACGGCGACGAGTTCATCGTCAACGGCCGCAAGATCTTCATCACCAACGGCGCCCGGTGCCACTGGGCGCTGGTCGTGACCAAGACCGACCGCGACCGCGGCCACTCCGGTTTCAACCTGCTCGTGGTCGAGAAGGGCACGCCCGGGTTTGAGGTCACGCGCACGCTGAAGAAGCTCGGCATGCACTCCTCGGACACGGCCGAGCTGCTCTTCGAGGACTGCCACGTCCCCGTCGCCAACCTGATCGGCGAGGAGGGGGAGGGGTTCAAGAACCTGATGTGGGAGCTCCAGGGCGAGCGCATGATCGCGGCCGCGGGCGCGATCGCCGGGGCGGCCCGCGTCTTCGAATACACGATGGAGTACGCCCGCAACCGCAAGGCCTTCGGCCAGCCGATCTCGAACTTCCAGGTCATCAAGCACAAGCTCGTCGACATGGGGACGAAGATCGCCTCGGTGCAGGCGTTCGTCTACCAGACGGCGAAGCTGTGGGACCAGGGCGAGTACCCGGTGCGCGAGATCTCGCAGGCCAAGCTCCTGGCGACGCAGGTCGCCTGCGAGGTTGCCGACGAGGCGATCCAGGTCCTGGGCGGCCACGGCTACATGAGCGAGTTCCCGGTCGAGCGCGCGTGGCGCGACGCCCGCCTGGCGCGCATCGGCGCCGGGACGGACGAGATCATGAAGGAGATCATCGCCAAGTCGTACGGGCTATGACCTCGACGTGATCGCGCCCGTCCTGTTCGCCGGCTGCAAGCCCGAGGTGGCCGCCTTTGAAGAGCGAATCCTGGCTGTGGGGCCGAAGGCGCGGGCGGCGGCTGGGCGTCGTGCCGAGGTCGTGCGGCTGAGTGGGACGGCCTGGCCCGGGCTCATCGACTCGCACATCCACCTCGATGGGCTTGCCGACCGCAAGCTGTTCGTCGACCTGACGGGAAG
>VBJE01000258.1 GCA_005879675.1 Chloroflexota bacterium | reverse complement strand
GTTGCGAATGACTTCCGGCGTCAGGGGAGACACGGTCTATGAATATTGCGCCGCGAGCTCAGCTCCTTCCATTTCGCCTTATGAGTCTCAGCGCGCGGTCCGGACGGTTGGTGATGATCCCCGCGACCCGTTTGTCGTTGAGGAAGCGTTTCATGAGGCGCTCGTCGTCGACGGTCCAGACCCAGACAGGAATGTGGTTGCGCGCGCAGAAGTCGAGCGCCTCCTCGCTCGCGTATTCCTGGTCGAGAGGAGTGAAGTCGGCGTTGGTCGCCTTGACGTCCCTCGCGGTGATGCCGACGCGGACTCCTGGAAATTGCTGTTTGACGATGCGGGCGGAGTTGGGGCTCTCGGTGGTGAGCACCACCTTGCCGGCTGGACACCTGGCGAGGGCCGTTCGCATCAGCTCGACCTCGTAGCCCTCCTCTTTGAGGTCGAGCTGGATTCCAATGCGGGAGCACGCGGCGTCCAGCACCTCCTCGAGCGTCGGGTACGTCGCTCCCGGCTCGAGTTGGTCGTGTGCCAGCACGATCACGCCGTCCGGGGTGCGCCGGATGTCGATCTCGATGAAGTCCGCCCCGGAATCGACCCAGCGCGGGTAGCCGTCGTGCGCGCTGACGATCACGTCGCGGCTTTCGTCGCGACGGCCGAGGTGCGAGCGCAGCCAGGCTCGGAGGGTGCCGAGCATCGCTCAGCGACGATAGACGCTGACGACGATCGCCTCGACCGGCGGTCCGCCGAGCGACACCGGGCCGGTCGTGACCTCTTGAAACAGCAGGGTGGCGCCCGGCGGCGGCTTGTCGGAAGCCGTGAGCACGAGTAAGTCGCCAGGCTGCGCCAGGTCGACGTCGGCCGGGGTGTTGATGAGATGGAAGCCGGCGGTCGCGAAAGCGTCACCCCTTGTTGGGTCCGGCCGCAGAGCTACCAGCGCGTCTGGAGAGATGTCTTCGGAGATGTAGATCGGACGGCCCTGCGCGATGTCATGCGCGCGCTTGACCGCATCCAGCCCGCCGGACTGGAAGGCGACGGCGGCGCGGTTGGGATAGACGAGCGCGTAGTCCAGGTAGTAGGGGATCGCGCAGAGGACGACGAGGATCACGGCCGCCACCGCTCGCACCGGACGGTGCCGGAGCCAGGGCACGAGGGCTTGCCAGCCGTACGCGAGCAGGACGAGAAAGAAGGGCATGGAGATCACGTCGCGTCGGGCGTTGACGCCGACGGCCAACGACGCCGCCGCCGGAGCTATCAGCAGGGCGAGCAGCGCGATGGTGGCGATCGGCTCGGCCCGGCGGCGGAATGCGGCCACCGCCCCGATGGTCAAGGGCACCGCAGTTGCCACCATGAACAGGCCCTCGACGCCGGTCGAATGGCGCAGGTTGCCATCGCCATGCAGAAAGAGCAGCCACGGGCCCAGGTACTGGAGGTAGTCCACCAGGGCGAGCCCGATTCCCTCGAAGAGTCCGTGGCCTTTGAACACGCTCACATCGCTCAGGCGCGCCGTCGTGCTGCTCGCGGCCGCGACCAGGGTGACCGTGGCGACCGCAACAGGCGCGATGAGCGCCACGAGCCGCGCTCCTCGCAGGCTGTGGCGAAACGCGAACAGCACGATGAGGAGCAGAGCCGGCGTGAAGAACCGAGCCGGCTGCGCCGTGAAGCATGCTGCTCCCAGGACAAGGCCGGCGGCGATGCATGCGCGAAGACGCTGCTCGCCGCCGGCGCACAGAAGAGCGAGGGTCGCCACGTAGCACAGGGGCGTGAGAAGGTCGACCTCGAGCATCGTCCGGCCGAGGTGGAAGAACCATGGTTCGAATGCGGCTTCGAGGACGAGGACCAGGAAGACCGCCTGCGACCTCGTCAGTCGCCAGGCGAGCCAGCCGGCCGCCAATGCGAGCGCGGCGCCGGCGATGGCATTCGGAATCCGCATGACCCACGGCGCCAGCGGCAGGAACGACGTCAGGAGAGCTTCGAGATAGACCCCGACCGGGCCTTTGTAGTCACCGAACGACCGGAAGAACAGCGGCCAGTGCGTGCCGTACTGGTCGACGCCGAAATGAGCGATCGTCCAGCCGTTGTAGCCGAAGGCAGCCTCGTCCCGGAACAGGCCGGGGGGCGAAGCGTTCAGGCCGCTGAGGCGGGTGGCAACGACCAGGCAGGCGAGGAGTGCGGTGAGCGCGTAGAAAAGCCGTCGCGGTGGCGCAAAGTGGAGGCTCGTGGTCGTGGCGCCGGTCATCGCTGTGCGGGTCAGCGTATGACAGGGCGGTTGACACACACTTGACTCGAAGGCCGGCGAAGCTCACAGTGGAGACATAAGGGGGATTGGACGCGCAACAGCAGGTGGACCGCCAGGCGGTCTGAGAGTGAGCGGCGTGGAGATGATCGCCGAGGGGCGCTGTGTGACGAGGCCCTGCTGCTGGAGCGCAGAGAAGCCCTTCGCCGAATCGAGTTTCGTCGTGGCCCCCTGGATCGTCGTGCCCCGTACCCAGGCGATCAGCTGGACTTCAACTAGCTAGCGGGATCGAGCCCCCTGTGCTCCGCGGATGCTGGGCGCGCGCCTCACGCCAGCCCCATCCCCCGCCTTCGGGGGATCCCCACGCCTACGGCGCGGGGTCCCCAGGAGGAATGGGGAAGAGCCACCTGCCCCTCCGGCGGCCCCATCCCCCGCCTTGGGCGGGTACTTCCCCATAAATGGGGAAGAGCTCACCAGATAAATGGGGAAGAGCTCACCTGACCGGCTTCGTCATGGCCAGCGGTAGGTCCAGGGCGAAGCAGGTGCCTACGCCAGGTTCGCTTCGCTCGAGTGTCAGCCTGCCCATGTTGACTTCGGCGAGCTTCCGGCTCGCGTACAGACCAAGGCCGCTGCCCGGGACGCTGCTGAAGGTCGGGTCCTTGGTGCGATGAAAGGGTTGGAAGACGTGGGCACGTTCCATGTCGGACATCCCGATGCCGTTGTCGATGACATGGACGATGGCTCGATTCCCCTGGGTGATCGCATCCACTTTCAGTCGGGGCGGGCGAACCGTGTAGGTGAGGCTGTTGTTGATCAGGTTGTCCAGGATGCGGCCGATCTGGCGGGCGTCGGCGTCCACGGGCACGGGCCCGGTCCCAAAGGTCGTGGCGATCCGAGCTCCGCTGACCTCGACGCGCGGCCGGGCTCTGTCGACCGCTTTCTGGACGGCCTCGCGAAGATCGATGTGGGCGTGGCTTGATGGCTGAGCCTTGGCTTCGATTCGCGCGGCGTCCACCAGCTCGCCGATGATCCGGTCCACCTGCCAGGCCTTGTCCGCCATCACCCTGAGGATGGATGTCCATCTGGATGGCGGTGGTCCGAGCTTGCCGTCGGACAGGATCGCCAGGTAGCTGGTAAGCACCGCCATGGGCGGTCCCAGCTCGTGGGCCGCGACATCGATGGCGTCGGTCTTGGCAGCGATCGCGAGGCTCGCGGATGCATAAAGGCGCGATATCTCCTCTCTTTGCTGTCGCGCGTTCACGAACGAGGCGAGCAGGAAAGAAGCGAAGCTCACGCTGACGTTGAAGGCCTGCAGCGTGACCATCTTTTCGAGGAGGGTCTCGGAGGCAAACGGGCCGCTGCCGTTGACCGCCGCCCAGACGGCGATCACCGATGCGATGAGCGCGGCGGGCGCGGCGCCTGCAAGTCGAAACCGCCAGGCCGCCACCGCAATCAAGGGGAAGACGAGGTACTCGAGGCGGTACTGGTTCTCGAACAGGAAGTAGGTCACCACGCCGACGCCCGCCAGGAGGGCGGTCAGCTCGGCGCTTCCCCACCAACCCAGCCGGCGCGGGCTGGGGTGTACCAGGCTCAGCAGGAACGGCGCGACCAGGAGCACCCCCATCGCGTCACCCGCCCACCAGACGGCCCAGGTCGACGCGAAGCTGCTCATCGGTACCGATCCCGACAGGGTCAGCACCGAGCTCCCGATGGTCGCGCTTATGGTCATTCCGAGCAAGGCACCCAGAACGACGATTGCGACCGCATCGCGCATCCGATCCAGCTGCCGTCGGAAACCGGCGCGCCGCAGCAGCTCGCTGGAGGCCAATGGAGCGAGGGTGTTGCCGCTCGCGATGAGCGCGGCACCCAGCGGCGATGGGCCGAGGGGGAGGTTGACCGCGAATGCGGCGAGGGCGATCGCCGGCCACATCCGGCGGCCGAAGATGAGAAACGTGACCAGTGCGATTCCGGTCGGGGGCCAGATGGGCGTGACCTGGCCGTGGACCAGCGCCAGGTTCAGGCTGAGACGGGCCGCGAGCCAGTAGGCGAGTGCGACGGCGGCGAGACGCACGAGGTACTGGACGGGTGGGATCCCGTCATTCTGTCGGGCTAATCCCGCGGACACTGTCTGCAAGTGCGCAGCCAACCCCTAGAGGAAAGAACGACCTGATTCCAGCGAACTTGCGCCGCCAAACCGCGAGGCTCCAAGGGGCTACAGACCCAGGTAGGCCTTGCGGATCTTGGGATCGTCCTTCACGGCGGACGCGACGCCGGAAAGCACAATCCGTCCGTTTTCCAGCACGTATGCGCGCTGGGCGACATCCAGCGCCACCAGCACATCCTGCTCGACAAGGAGGAGGGCTGTGCCCGCGGCGTTGATCTCCTTGACCGCCTCGATCAGCCGGTCGACGATCTTTGGCGCCAGCCCCAGCGACAGCTCGTCGACCATCAGAAGTCTCGGACGGGCCATCAGCCCGCGACCTATCGCCACCATCTGCTGCTCGCCGCCGGACAGCGTGCCGGCCTCCCGTTTCAGCTTGTCCCTGAGCGCTGGGAAGTATTCGATCACGTTTGCCAGGTCTGCATCGATGTCCCCGTCGCGGCGTGCGTATGCGCCCAGCCTCAGGTTCTTCTCGACCGACATCGTGTCGAAGAGGCGCCGGCCTTGAGGCACGTGCGAGATCCCGGCCTTGACGACCGCCTCAGGACGGGCATTTGTGATGTCGCGCCCGGAGATCGCGATCCTGCCTGTGGTCGCCCATACGAGCCCGCTCAGGGTGCCGAGCAGGGTCGACTTGCCGGCGCCGTTGGCGCCCACCAGTGCGATGAGCTCGTTGGGGGCGATCTCCATGTCGATCCCGAAGAGCACCGGGCCGGCCGCGAAACCGGCCGTGAGCCCGTTGACGCGGAGCAGCGGCTCAGCCGTCACGCAGCCGCCTCGCGTATCTCTCGCCGAGGTAGGCCTCGATCACGCGCTGGTCGCGCAGGACGACGTCTGGCGGCCCATCGGCAAGCGGCCGGCCGAGGTCGAGGACGATGACCCTTTGGCAGACGCCGACGATCACGCGCATCACGTGCTCGATGAGGACGACGGTCACCCCGGTGTCCCGAACCGTGCGCACGATGTCGAGCGCGTCGTCGATCTCAACGTCGTTGAGGCCGGCCATGACCTCGTCGAGAAGCAGGAGCCTGGGCCTGGTCGCCACCGCCCGCGCGACCTCGAGTCGCTTGCGGTCGGGAATCGTCAAGGCGGTGACGGGCAGATTCGCCTTCGTGCGCAACCCCACCAGCTCGAGCACGCTGTCGGCGCGCTTGAAGGCCGCCTTCAATGCAGGCCGCTCGTCGTCGCTGCCAAAGAGCGCACCCACGACGACGTTCTCCCGGACCGTCATCGAGGCGAAAGGCTTCACGATCTGAAACGTCCTTCCGATGCCCAGGCGGGCCACCCTGTGGGGGGCCAGCCCGGAGATCGACGCCCCGTGCCAGCGAATGTCCCCGCTGTCAAGCCTGTACACCCCGCTGATGCAGTTGAGCAGCGTGGTCTTTCCCGCCCCGTTGGGGCCGATGATGCCCAGAATCTCTCCATTCGCGACCGAGAAGGTGACGCCGTCGAGCGCCGCGACGCCGCCGAAGCGCTTGGTGACGTTGTGCAGCTCGAGCTGAGCGGGCGGCGTAGAGCTCAG
>VBJE01000257.1 GCA_005879675.1 Chloroflexota bacterium | reverse complement strand
GCGGCTCGTCGATGAGCCACACCTGCCTCGCACCCGCCGCCATCGCGGCCGCCGTCACGGCCCGCCGCTCGCCTGACGTCACCGCCGAGGGAACGGACATGACCACGTCCGGCTTGAAGAGGCGCGGCCGTCCGTTTGCCTTGCCGATCAGGTGATGCAGCGTCGCCACGCCGGAAGGCTCATTGACCACGATGCCCTCGCCCTTGACGTAGATCCGCACCGTCGAGGTGCCGAGATCGATCCCGATCTTGCGCGACAGCATCATTCGTAAGTGCGGTGCCCGGAGCCGGACTCCGGGTCCACCCGGACGCTCTTGATCCGCGCGCCCACCGACGCGAGCTTGCCGACCATGTCCTCGTAGCCACGCTCGACGTGCCACGCGTTGCGCAGCAGGCTGTCCCCCTCCGCGCAGAGCGCGGCGATGACGAGTGCCGCTCCCGACCTGATGTCGGGGATGGCGAGCTCCGTGCCCCGAAGTCGCGCCGGCCCGTGGACGATCGCGTGGAGGCGTCCCTCGACCGTGATGCCCGCGCCCATCTTGGCCAGCTCGCGCACGTGCTGGAACCGGTTCTCATGCACGTACTCGGAGATGACGCTTTCGCCGTCCGCCTGCGTCATCAGCGCCATGTACTGCGCCTGCAGGTCGGTCGGAAAGCCGGGGAAGGTCCAGGTGGACATGTCGATCGGGCGGAGTGGGCTGCGCGGCTCCCGGCCGACGCGAAACCAGTCGTCGCCCGCCTCCACGTGCGCGCCGGCCTGCTCGAGCTTGAGCAGGAGAAGCTGCAGGTCCTCCGGCCGCGTGCATTCGATTCGCAAGTCGCCACTCGCGGCCGCGACGGCGATCGCGTAGGTGCCCGCCTCGAGGTAGTCGGCGATCACGGTGTGCTCGGCGCCACCGAGCTCCTTCGTCCCGTCCACGATCAGCCGCTCGGTCCCGACGCCCTCGATGTGCGCGCCCATCTTGATGAGAAGGCGGCACAGGTCCTGGACGTGTGGCTCCCGCGCGGCGTTGAAGATCTCGGTCCTGCCCTCCGCGGTGACCGCGGCGAGGAGGATGTTCTCGGTCCCCGTCACCGTCGGCAGGTCGAAGACGATGCGATCGCCGCGCAGCCGTTCCGCCGTGGCCACGATCTCCGTGTCCGTCTCGTTGACGTGCGCGCCCATCTGGCGCAGCCCGCGAAGGTGCTGCTCCACGCGGCGTGCGCCGATGTCGTCGCCGCCGGGCCGCGGCACGCGAGCACGTCCGAAGCGCGCAAGCAGCGCACCGAGGAGGACGATCGTGGCGCGCATACGCCGGCCCAGCTCGTCCGGCACGTCGGACCCCGTCATGGCGCCGGTGTCCAGGGTCACGGTGCCCTTGCCCTTCGCCTCGCCACCCAGGAGGCTGAAGATGTCCGCCATTACCGCCGAGTCCGTCACGCGGGGCACGTTGTGGAGGGTCACCGGGCGTGAGGTCAGCAGCGCCGCGGCCATCTCCGGGAGGGCCGCGTTCTTGGAGCCGCTCACGCAGATGTCGCCGGCGAGCTGCGCGCCGCCGGTGATCCGCAGCGCACGATCGCGCCCCAGAGAGCTCCGGTTCATCAGGGCCTAAAAGTAAACCTGGGCGCTAGCTTCGGCGCGTCCTTGCCAGGCGCAATCGTGCTTCGGCCATGGCGAGGGCGTTCTGGAACTCCGTCTCCTCGGCCGCGCTCAGGGTGCCGGCGAGCTTCTCCTGGGCCCGGCGACGCGCCTCCTCCGCCGCCTCGATCGAGATCTCCTCGGCGTGCTCGGCCACGTCGGCAAGCACCGTGACGCGCTCGGGTAGGACCTCGACGAACCCACCGCCCACGAACAGGACCTGCTCCGGCCCTCCGCCCGTCTCCTGGATCCGGAGCGGACCGGGCTTGAGGATGGTCATCATCGGCGCGTGACGGGACAGCACCCCGAACTCACCCTCCGCGCCGTTGGCGACCATGAAGTCGACCTCGCCCTCGAAAAGGCTGCGCTCGACGCTGACCACGCGCAGCTGATAGCTCATCCCTTCTTCTTCATCTCCTCGGCTTGCTTGCGCGCTTCATCGATCGTGCCGACCATGTAAAAGGCCTGCTCGGGCAGGTCGTCGTGCTTGCCCTCGAGGATCTCCTTGAAACCTCGCACGGTCTCGCTCCGCGCCACGTACTTGCCCTCCCGACCCGTGAACCGCTGGGCGACGCTGAAAGGCTGGGACAGGAATCGCTGGACCTTCCTCGCCCGTGACACCGCCTGCTTGTCGTCCTCCGAGAGCTCCTCCATGCCGAGGATGGCGATGATGTCCTGCAGGTCCTTGTAACGCTGCATGATCTTCTTCACGCCCTGCGCCGCGTCGTAGTGCTCCTGGCCCACGATCGCCGGCTCGACGAAGCGGCTCGACGATCCGAGCGGGTCGACCGCGGGGTAGATCCCGATCTCGACCAGCGACCGCTCGAGACGGAGCGTGGCCCCGAGGTGCGCGAACACGGTCTGGATCGCCGGGTCCGTGTAGTCGTCGGCGGGCACGTACACCGCCTGCACAGAGGTGATCGAGCCTTTGCGCGTCGAGGTGATGCGCTCCTGGAGCTCGCCCATCTCCGAGGCCAGCGTCGGCTGGTAACCCACGGCGGACGGCATGCGGCCGAGGAGCGCCGACACCTCCGACCCCGCGAGCAGGTATCGGAAGATGTTGTCGACGAAGAAGAGCACGTCGGCGCCTTCCTCGTCGCGGAAGTACTCGGCCATGGTCAGGCCGGTCAGGCCGACCCGCGCTCGCGCACCCGGCGGCTCGTTCATCTGGCCGAAGACAAGCGCTGTCTGCGGCAGCACGCCGGCATCGCCCATCTCGACGTACATGTCGTTGCCCTCGCGCGTGCGCTCGCCCACGCCGGCGAACACGGAGCGGCCCTTGTGCTGATAGGCGATATTCCGAATCAGCTCCTGGACGATCACCGTCTTCCCGGTCCCCGCGCCGCCGAAGAGGCCGATCTTCGAGCCCTTCGCGAAGGTGCAGATCAGGTCGATGACCTTGATCCCGGTCTCCAGGATCTCAACCTTGGCCTGCTGCTCCGACACCGGCGGAGCGGGGCGGTGGATAGGCCAGCGCGTCGCGCCTTCCGGGGCCGGCTCGTCGTCGATCGCCCTGCCCACCACGTTGAACAGCCGGCCCAGGGTCTCCACCCCGACAGGCACCGAGATCGGCGCGCCGGTCGCCCGTACGGGGTCGCCGCGGTGAAAGCCGTCGGTCGAGTCCATGGCGATGCAGCGCACGACGTTGTCGCCGATGTCGGACTCGACCTCGAGGATCACGACCCGGTCTCCGCTCGGCACCTCGAGGGCCTCGAAGAGCTCCGGCTGCTCACCCGGCTTGAACTCGACGTCGACCACGGCGCCGATGACCTGGGTGACCCGGCCCTGCGGCGATTCTTTCTTCGTCGCCTCCGCCTTCCGTTTCGTCTTCGCCATTCCGCGCTCCTCCCTCAGGTCGAGCTGACTGCCTGGGTGCCGCTCACGATCTCCATCAGCTCGGTCGTGATGCCCGCCTGCCGGACCTTGTTCGCGTACAGGGTGAGCGAGTCGATCAGGTCTCCCGCCGCGTTGGTCGCGTTCTGCATCGCGATCATCTTGGCCGAGTACTCGCTCGCCTTGTTCTCGAGAACCGCCTGGAAAACCTGTGTCTCGACGTAGCGCGGCAGCAGGCCGTCCAGCACGGCTTCCGGCTCGGGCTCGTAGATGTAGTCGGCGCGAGGACCTTCCTGGCCGCCTTCGCGTTTGGGAATCTCGGCCGGGATCAGCACGCGCACGGTCGGCTCCTGGCGGAGGGTCGAGATCCACTTCGCGTAGCAGAGCAGCACCGCGTCGGTGTTGCCTTTGGTGTACTCCTCCAGGGCGACGGTAACAGCGGGCAGGACCTGACCCGGGCTCGGGCGGTCGGGCAGGTTGCTCACCTCCGCGATCACGTTGCGCCGGTAGCGGAGGAGGAAGTCGCGTCCCTTGCGGCCCAGCGTCACGTACTGCTGGCCCTGGGGATAGTGCTCGTTCATGTAGCGCGTCGCGGCGCGGATGTTGTTGACGTTGATCGCGCCGCACAGGCCCTTGTCGGTCGTGACCAGGATCATCACCGCGCGGCCGCCCTCGCGGCGGACCAGGAATGGATGCTTGTACTCGGTCGCCCGCTCGCTGACGGTCTGCAGCACCTCGATCATCTTGTCCGCGTACGGTCGCGTGGCCTGCACAGCCGCCTGTGCTCGCCGGAGGCGCGTGGCCGCCACCACCTGCATCGCCTTGGTGATCTTCTGCGTGTTCTTGATCGAGTCGATGCGGCGGACGATGTCTCTGAATGAAGGCAACCGCTACCCCTTCTTCGCCGCCGCCGGCTCGGCGGCGGCCGGGTCGGGCTGGTCCTTGTAGCCCTCGACCCCGAACTGGTGGTTGAAGGTCGAGATCGCCGCGTTCAGGCGCGCGAAGAGGTGGTCGTCCAGCGCCTTCTGCTTCTCGATCTCGTCGAGCAAGCCTGGCCGGTCGCTCTTCAGGAACCGCACGAAACCGGCCTCCCACTCCCTGACGCGGGCCACCGCCACCTTGTCCAGGTGACCCTGAGTGCCCGCGTACAGCACGGCAACCTGCTCCGCCAGCGGCACGGGCTGGTATTTGTCTTGCTTCAACAGCTCGGTCAGGCGCGCGCCGCGCTCGAGCTGGTTGCGGGTCGCGGTGTCGAGGTCGGAGGCGAACTGGGCAAAAGCCGCGAGCTCCCGATACTGGGCCAGGTCGAGCCGAAGCTTGCCGGCGACCTGGCGCATCGCCTTGGTTTGCGCATCCCCGCCGACCCGGGAGACAGAGATGCCGACGTTGAGGGCCGGCCGCTGGCCTGCGTTGAAGAGGTCGGCCTGGAGGTAGATCTGGCCGTCCGTGATCGAGATCACGTTGGTGGGGATGAAGGCCGAGACGTCGTTGGCCTGCGTCTCGATCACGGGCAGCGCGGTCAGCGATCCGCCGCCGTGGGCCTCGTTCAGCTTGGCGGCGCGCTCGAGCAGCCTGGAGTGGAGATAGAAGACGTCGCCGGGATAGGCCTCGCGGCCGGGCGGCCGGCGGAGCGTCGCCGAAAGCTGGCGATACGCCCAGGCCTGCTTCGTGAGGTCGTCGTAGCAGCAGAGCACCTCTTTGCCCTGCTCCATGAAGTGCTCGCCCATCGCGCATCCGGCGTAGGGGGCGATGTACTGCAGCGACGCCGGGTCGGCGGCCGTCGCGGCGACGATGATCGTGTAGTCCATCGCGCCCGCCTCCTCGAGCGTCGCGGCGACACGCGCGATCGAGGCGGCGTTCTGCCCGATGGCCACGTAGATGCAGTAGAGGTCCTTGCCCCTCTGGTTGATGATCGTGTCGAGGAGCACCGTCGTCTTACCGGTGAAGCGGTCGCCGATGATCAGCTCGCGCTGGCCACGGCCGATCGGGATCATCGTGTCGATGGCCTTGATGCCCGTCTGCACCGGGCTGTCGACGCGCTTGCGGGTGATCACACCGGGCGCGATCTTCTCCACCGGCAGCGTCTTGCTGGTCTTGATCGCCCCCTTCTCGTCCAGCGGCACTCCCAGCGGGTTCACGATGCGGCCCAGCAGCTCGTCGCCGACCGGGACCTCGAGCAGGCGTCCGGTCGTGCGGACCTCGTCGCCTTCGTGCAGGTGGCCGAACTCGCCGAGGATGACGGATCGCACCTGGTCCTCTTCGAGGTTCAGCGCCAGGCCGAAGGTGTCGTGAGGGAACTCGAGCAGCTCCCCGGCCATCGCGTTCTGGAGGCCGTAGACCTGTGCGATGCCGTCGCCGACGGCGACGATTCGCCCGACGTCTGCCGAAACGAGGCTCGCGTCGAAGTCCTTCAACCGCTCCTTGATGACCTCCGAGATCTCTTTGGTGCTGATGCCCAACTCTTTCCCTTTCTCCTGTTTATCTAGGAAGCCACGAGCCGGCGGCGCAGTTGCTCCAACTTCGTGGCCACGCTCGCGTCGACGAGGCGGTCTCCGTACTGCAGCTTCATCCCCCCGAGGATGCGGGGATCGACCACGACGCTGAGGCGCACTTCTTTCTGCAGCCGCTTGGACAGCTCGCGCTCGACCCGGTCGCGATCGGGCGGATCGAGCTCGACGGCCGTCGTCACCGTCGCCCGCACGCGTCCCGCCGCCTCGTCGGCCATGCGCTCGAACTCCTTCTCGATCTCCGCAGCCTCGTCGATGCGGCCGGACTCGATGAGCAGCCGGGCGAGGTTCGTGGCCTCGGGGTCGAGCACGTGCGGCGCGCCGGCGATGAGGGCGGCCCGCCGCTCAGCGGGAATGGTCGGGTTGCCCAGGACGGCCGCGACATCGGGGTCGGTGAACACTTCGCGCAACCGGGCGAGCTGCAGCGCCCACCGCTCGACATGCCCGTCCTGCGTGGCGAGCTCGAACACCGCCTTCGCGTATCTCTTAGCCGCGGCCGTCGCCACTGGCGACCTCCTCGATCGCTCGCTCGATGAGCTGGCGATGCTTGCGCTCGTCCAGCGTCTCGCCGATCACCTTCTCCGTGGCGGCGATGACCATTCCGGCGACCTCGTTGCGCGCCGCCTGCATCGCGCGGTCGCGCTCGCCGACGATGTCGCGCTGCGCGCTCTCGACGATGCGCTGGTATTCCGCCTCGGCCTTCGCCCGCAGGTCAGCGCGCAGCTGCTCACCCGAGCGATTGGCGCCCTCGATCACGGTCTCGGCCGTCTTCCGCGCCTCGATGAGCTTGCCCTCGGCCTCCTTGACCTTCGCCTCGGCCTCAGCCCTGGC